>NZ_PKGG01000183.1:0-10922 GCF_046480465.1 Arthrospira sp. PCC 8006 | reverse complement strand
CCTCTGAGGTAAATTGACAATTACACCCCCTTTGTTTACGTCCCCCAGTTTCCGGGTCATTGGTGATATCTAGGTGGATTGTCCCCCGGTTACGTTTAATCCTGACACCTTTGGGACATTGTTTGCGGGATAGGTTGAAAAACTCAAGAATATCCTCAAAGCCTTGATATGTACCACTATGTGTACTGTTTGTACTTGCACTCATTTTGCACTAACTCCTAATAATGCGATCGCCATTGAGTGCATTAGAATGGCGGTAGAATAGGGGTTATAGGCTTTATAGTGGGTTCGAATCCCACCCTCTCCGGTTTTGCTCAGGCTCAATCATGACCAGCCCTGGCGCTAATCCCTACCTCTGCGAGCGATCGCGAGCGAGGGGTTAGGGTAGGGTTTGGCTGTTTTTATGGCTGCTGTGGATATCTGTGTAACGGATCTTTACGATCGCTACTGAGAAGGTATTATCAGTGATAGGATGCCGTAAAAACCTTTGAGATAATTTTCTATGGTAGAAACACTGACAGGAAAAGCTCCCAAATTCGGTGGTAGCACAGGTGGTCTTCTCACCAAAGCCCAAGTTGAGGAGAAATATGCCATTACCTGGACCAGCACCAAAGAACAGGTGTTTGAAATGCCCACAGGTGGCGCAGCTATTATGAACGAGGGAGAAAACTTGCTCTATTTGGCTCGCAAAGAGCAGTGTCTCGCCTTGGGAACCCAACTGCGGACAAAATTCAAGCCGAAAATCGAGGATTTCAAAATCTATCGGATTTTCCCCAATGGCGAAATGGAATATCTCCACCCCAAAGATGGCGTTTTCCCTGAGAAAGTTAACGAAGGTCGGGAGTTCAACGGAAAAATCGATCGCAAGATTGGTGATAACCCCAACCCAGCTAGTGTTAAATTCAGCGGTAAAGCCACCTACGAATCTTAGGGGTCTATGGGCGGGGTGGGTTCACCTGACTTGTCACTAAGAATCAGGCTTTTTGTAGAATCTCCCCCCCTACAGTACAGGTAAACTCCCTATAAGATCAGGTTTGCTGGTTCCTGAGTTTCAACCAAAAACCAGCATTTTCTGTTATTGTTGATATACAGTAGCATTAGATTCAGCTACAAATTTTCCCAAAAATTACAACAATGATTTTTCCAGATTTCTCCCAATTCTGCCAACTACGGGCCAGGGGTAACTTCATTCCCGTCTATCAGGAGTGGGTGGCGGACTTGGATACACCAGTTTCGGCGTGGTATCGGGTTTGTGCAGGTCAACCTTACAGCTTCCTGTTGGAGTCGGTCGAAGGTGGGGAGAAAATTGGGCGTTACAGCTTTCTGGGTTGTGATCCTTTGTGGATTTTATCAGCCCGTGGCGATCGCATGATCCAAACATTTAGGGACGGTCAACAACAAGATTTTCAAGGCGATCCGTTTCAGGTATTAGCTGACTGTCTTAAACCCTATCAACCTGTCAAATTACCAGAACTACCCCCCGGAATTGGGGGACTGTTCGGGTTTTGGGGTTATGAATTAATCAACTGGATTGAACCACGAGTGCCCATTTATCCCCTCACAGAGGACGATTTCCCCGATGGCCTGTGGATGCAGCTTGATAGTTTACTAATTTTTGACCAGGTGAAGCGCAAGGTTTGGGCGATATCTTATGCAGACCTGCGGGAAACAGACCCAGAAACAGCCTATCAACAGGCTTGCGATCGCGTGACTCAATTGGTAGATAAGCTCAGATCTCCCCTATCTCGTCAGAGTACCCTATTAGAATGGACTCCTCCCGATAGGAACAAATCCGATGATACGGAAACATCACGCCAATACAGCAGTAATTTCTCCCGCGACCAGTTTTGTGCGGCTGTTGACCGAGCCAAGGAGTATATTAGGGCTGGAGATATCTTTCAGGTGGTCATTTCCCAACGGCTGGCGGCACAATACCAAGGCGATCCTTTCTCCTTGTATAGATCCCTGCGTTTAATCAATCCTTCCCCCTATATGGCTTATTTTGACTTTGGGGATTGGCAGATGATTGGCTCTAGCCCAGAAGTGATGGTCAAAGCGGAAAAAAACCATGACGGAAAGGCGATCGCCACCGTTCGCCCCATTGCGGGAACCCGCCGCCGTGGTAAAAACTCCCAGGAAGATCAGGACCTAGAACAGGATTTGCTACAGGACCCCAAAGAAATCGCCGAACACGTTATGCTAGTAGACCTCGGACGTAATGATTTAGGGCGGGTCTGCCAAAATGGAACCGTAGTAGTTGATCAACTGATGGTGGTCGAACGCTATTCCCATGTCATGCACATTGTTAGTAATGTGGTGGGAGAGTTGGCAGATGATAAAAATGCCTGGGATTTACTAAAAGCCTGTTTTCCGGCTGGGACTGTCAGCGGTGCGCCGAAAATTCGGGCCATGGAAATTATTAATGAGTTGGAACCTAGCCGCCGAGGTCCCTATTCTGGCGTTTATGGTTATTATGATTTTGAGGGACAACTAAACACAGCTATCACTATCCGCACTATGATTGTCCGTCAGGGGGAAGATGGTATAAATCAAGTTTCTGTACAGGCGGGGGCGGGACTTGTGGCTGATTCCCAACCCGAAAAGGAATATGAGGAAACCCTCAATAAAGCACGGGGGTTATTGGAAGCCATTAGCTGTCTGAAAACTTCTGAGAGTTGATTGTATGGATTTCTACATCGTTGATGTTTTTGCAGAAGCTAAATATGCGGGGAATCAACTCGCTGTTTTCTTCGGTGAGGGGGTGTCGTCTCTATCTGATGAGGAGATGCTAGAAATTGCCCAGGAAATGAATTATTCAGAAACTACTTTTATCCGTTCCGTGGGAATGGTTGATGGTGGCTATGATGTCAGGATTTTTACCCCTTCTAAAGAATTGCCTTTTGCGGGTCATCCTACCCTGGGAACTGCTTATATTATTCAACGGGAATTGATTAAAAAACCTGTTGATCAGGTGGTGTTAAATTTGGGCGTGGGTCAAATTCCAGTGACTTGGAGTAATGGTAACACTGACCAAGAATTGTTATGGATGCGCCCCAATAATCCGGTTTTTTATAATTGTTTTAATGCGGCAGATATCGCCCCGGTTTTGGGTTTGGAAATTGCCGATTTTGACGATAATTTTCCCATTCAAGAAGTGTCAACGGGGATTCCTTTTTTAATCGTTCCCCTCAAAAATAAAAAGGCTTTGAAACAGGCTAAGGTTAATTTAGAGCATTATTTTGAGTTTATTAAAAACATTAATACTAAGGAGATTTTTGTATTTTGTCCTGAACCCTATGACATGGAAAATAATATCAGCGCTAGGATGTTTGCCCCGGCTTTAGGAATTACCGAAGACCCAGCCACCGGAAGCGCTAATTCTTGTCTGGCAGGTTATTTGGTGCATAATTCCTATTATAATCGGGATAATATTAGTGTGCGTGTGGAACAGGGTTATGAGATTAATCGCCCTTCTTTACTATTTTTAAAAGGCGAGAAAAAGGTAGGAGATGAAATTGAGGTGATGGTGGGGGGAAAAGTGGTGGCGATCGCTAAGGGAGAATGGTTGAATTAATTTAGCTAACTGCGGCTTCTAGCATTTGGATAGTTCCGCGATCGCTATTAATTTCTACCATACCGCCTATGGCTATGGTAAATTGGGCGCGAATATGACCTATGGCTGAACCATACCAGGCGGGTATTCCTAGGGGTTGAATATGATCAACTAACACTTCCCATAAACTAAAGGATGATTCCCCTTCCCTCCCAGGTGAACAACGGCTACATTGTCCGAAAATAAACCCGGATAATTGATCTAAAATTCCGGCTAGTTTTAATTGGGTCAATAGGCGATCGACCCGGTAAACATCCTCGTTAATATCCTCAATAAATAAAATTTTTCCCGACCAATTCGGTAGATATTCAGAACCCACCAACGCCGCTAAAACTGATAAATTACCCCCCACCAGTTGACCCCTAGCGCTACCGCTGGTAATAGTTTCTACCCGAATATTCCCAGGATTTTCAAAGGTAACAGCTTCGGCGGAAAACAACACTCGCTTTAAGTAATTCACCGAAAAAATCTGCCAATGGGAAGTTCCTAATAAGCCGTGAAATGTGATAAAATTACACTGGGAATATATGGCTAATAATAATGAGGTGATATCACTATAACCAATAATCACCTTGGGATTGTTGCGGATTATGTTATAATCCAACAAGGGTAAAATACGCGCAGCCCCCCAGCCACCAGCGGCGGCAATAATTCCCCGAATATTCGGATCAGCAAACATGGTATTAACATCGGCGGCGCGGTCTCGATCTAATCCAGCTAAATAACCATATTTATCCATCAGGTGAGGCGCAGCTTTCAGATTAAGTCCTTGTTGCATTAATTGCAAAGTTAGAAATTTTAACTCCTGTCTGGTAATCCATCCAGAAGGCGCAATTATTCCCACCGTATCCCCAGCCCGCAACCGGGGTGGTTTAATAGGATTAGGAGAGGATGCTAATACCGGAAATCCTGTTGCTAAAAGTGTCAAACCTAACCCATTGAGAAATTGGCGGCGATTTTTCATAGATCTAATTTTGATACCATTGTTAAGATTATGAACCTAGATTATTCCCGAATGCAATCCGTCCAATCCCCAATTATTCCGATTATTGGGAAACTAATTAACAATCATCCGGGGACAATTTCCCTAGGTCAAGGGGTAGTTTATTATGGCCCCCCACCTGTGGCATTTGACCAGATATCCGAGTTTTTAGCTAGTCCAGAAAATCATAAATATAAACCAGTAATTGGTATCAATCCACTACTTGAGATAATCGCCGATAAACTGCAAACCGAGAATCATATTAATCTCAGCGATCGCCAGAAAATTGTCGTCACTGCTGGTAGTAATATGGGGTTTATGAATGGGATTTTAGCCATTACCTCACCCGGGGATGAAATCATTATACAATCTCCTTACTATTTTAATCATGAAATGGCGATTATAATGGCAAGTTGTCAGCCGGTGGTTATTCAGACTGATGACCATTATCAACTGCGAATTGATGCAATTAAAGCCGCCATAACCGATAAAACCAGGGCGATTGTTACCATTTCTCCCAATAACCCCACCGGGGCGGTTTATTCCCCAGAAGCATTACAAGAAATTAATCAAATTTGTGGCGATCGCAACTTATACCATATCAGTGATGAAGCCTACGAATACTTTACCTATAATAACATCAAACACACATCACCCGCGACCTTTCCTAACAGTGAATCCCACACAATTTCTCTATTTAGTTTATCCAAAGCCTACGGTTTTGCATCCTGGCGCATTGGATATATGCTAATTCCTGAACACTTACTAATCCCCATCCAAAAAGTTCAAGATACCATCTTAATCTGTCCTCCCGTCATCTCCCAATATGTAGCTTTAGGGGCGTTAAAAGTAGGTTATGAATATTGCCAAAATCATATTAAAACTATCACAGAAGTTCGGGATATATTTCTAAATGAACTCAGCCAATTATCAGATTTTTGCACAATTCCCCAAGCTGACGGCGCGTTTTACTTTCTGCTAAAAATAGACACCCAGTTAGACTCAATGGAATTAGCCCAACAACTGATTCAACAGTTTGGCGTGGCTGTAATTCCGGGGACTACCTTTGGTATGTCACAAGGCTGCTATTTACGGGTAGCTTATGGCGCGTTAAAACCAGATACCGCCGCCGAAGGAATTGGGCGTTTAGTCAAAGGTCTGAAAACCCTAGTCATTTAGATTAACCTATCAATAATCTATCCGGGATTATCCCCCCAAAGAAGGCTACCAGCCAGCCATAATTGGATTATATCAGCCCTCAATTGTGTACCTATACCATTTTAGCCCAAATCCTAATATAGCGGTTCGGTGGATTGGTGAGGTACTTTTCAAAGCCCCCTTCGACAAGCTCAGGACAAGCCTCTCCCGTCTTGGGAGAGGGGTTTGGGGTGTAGACGCGCAGCGGCTTCTCTTTGAGTGGGCTGTACCTTATGGATATGAGAAACGCTATAGCTGGAGAGGTCAGTTAAAATCACTAAATTAACCAGCTATCATAGAAAATAGACTGATTTGAGATCAACCATAAAATTATGCCTTTATACCGCCTTTTCATCATCATTGTGGGTGTTTGTGTCATCCTGGGTTTAATGATTTGGCTAGTCACATCGATTTCCTGGTTATACAGTCAAGTGGCGTGGATGGCTAACCCTATTTTAGCAAATTTATTGCTAGTCATGTTAATAGGTTTGCTAGGGTTGTTGATTTATACATTTGTCTACTATTTTAGGCTGTTTCAATTTGGGGGTAATGGGAGCAAAAAACGCCGCCATAATTTGCGTATACCTTTGGATAAATCAGGAGCCGCTGAAACGTCTTTAAAAGCTATCCGACAACAGGTTAATCAAATTCAGGATGAAGTGGCGCGTCAGGCGTTAATAAGTCGCTCTCAGGATATAGAAGCTAACCTATCTCAAGGTAGTATTCAGGTGGTGATATTTGGCACAGGTTCCGCAGGTAAAACATCTGTGGTTAATGGGTTAATGGGGGAGATGGTAGGGCGGGTTAATGCACCTATGGGAACTACTATCAATGGGGAAACTTATCGACTAAAATTGCCGGGATTAAATCGGGAAATTTTAATTATTGATACTCCGGGAATTGGGGAGGTGGGAGAAGGGGGGGCGACTCGTTCAGAAATGGCTAGAACGCTGGCTACAGAGGCAGATTTATTATTATTTGTGGTGGATAATGATTTGCGTCAATCCGAATGGTATCCTCTGCGAAATTTAGCGGAAATGGGGAAGCGATCGCTTTTAATTTTTAACAAAACTGACTTGTATACAGAAGCTGATAAAAATCAGATTTTAAATCAATTAAAGCAACGAGTTGGCGGGTTTATTTCTTCAGAAGATGTGATAGCGATCGCCGCCAATCCTCAACTGATTAATCTGGAAAATGGAGATACATTTAAACCAGAACCTGATCTAATGCCACTTATTCATAAAATCGCCACAATTCTACGCGCCGAAGGGGAAGAATTAATAGCTGATAATATCCTTCTCCAGTCTCAAAGATTAGGCGAAGAAGCGCGCCGTTTAATTGATAATCAACGTCTACGCCAAGCCGAAAAAATTGTCGATAGATATCAGTGGATTGGGGCTGGGGCTATTGCTGTTACGCCGCTTCCGGTGGTAGATTTATTAGCAACTGCGGCGGTTAATGCTCAAATGGTAGTGGAAATTGGTAAAATATATGGCTGTGAATTAAATATGGATAGGGGGCGAGAGTTGGCATTATCTCTAGCCAAAACTTTGGGTAGTTTAGGAATTGTGAAAGGTGCGATTCAATTAGTGGCTACCGCCCTACATTTTCACATCGGTACTATTGTAGTTGGTAAGGCTATTCAAGGGATAACTGCCGCCTATTTAACCCGGATTGCGGGGCGTAGTTTTATTGAGTATTTTCGCCAAAATCAAGATTGGGGAGATGGGGGTATAACAGAGGTGGTCCAGCGACAATTTCAACTCAATCGGCGAGATGAGTTTGTGCGAGGATTTATTCAAGATGCGATCGCCCGTGTCATTGAACCCCTAAACCTACATCAATCATCAGCCGAGTCCGATGATGAACTAGAATTAGAATTAGACAAACCCTCAGATATTGCTCCCTATTTATACCAAGATTCATCTCAAAATGATTGGGAGAATCCCCGTCATCCCCCAGATAATTGGTAACAATTGATTACGGAGAATCTTGCCATTCGGGAGTCAAAAGACGGAAGTTATAATTAGATGCGCCAGGATGACAGGTTTGGCAATTATGAATATTAATGGGTTCCGTAAATTCTACGCGGGGATGTAGCGCCCTAAAAAAGCGCGATCGCTCAATTCTAAAAGGGATACCCTCTTCAGCCACAGTCATAGAACGGGAAAAATGGCGGAGATAATTCCACACCAACAGGCGAGCCGGATCCACTAAAGGTTCAATTTGAGTGCCATAATGTTGACTATCTTGGAGAATTTGTTGCCAAGTCTGTCTCGGTAAAACTGACGGCGGAATAGGAATATGGCAAGTAGCGCAGTTTTCTAAATAGAGTTCCTGGCCCAGTTGAAATTCTGGCGGTACAACATCAACAGTACCTATAGCACTAACAGAATACTGGCCTATACTTGGTGTTGTGATGCCCAAGGATATCAGGACAGTAACCAGAAGCAAACAGCACCTAATCAATAGAGAATATCTCCTTGATCTGCGCTGATGGGGGAGTCTGGAATGTGACATATATATAAGTTAGCTTAATCTAGGGTAATTACCATACCTTCCCTGGCAACAACCCCGTGAGGAAAAGCAGCTTTGAGTTCAAGTTGGACGCGATCGAGAAAATCATCATCGTGGGATGGGTCATGTTGATACATGGCTATCTGTTTGACACCGGCTTTTTTAGCAATTTCTACCCCCACCTGCCAGGTAGAATGTCCCCAGCCAATTTTAGGACACTTATGATCATGATACTCCTCATTAGTATAGGTGGCATCATAAATCAGCAAGTCGGCATCGCGAGCCAAGTGCAGAACATTATTATCAAAGCGATCGAGAAAATGCTCTGTATCACTACAGTAAACCGCTGTACGGCCTTCCCAAGTAACCCGATAGCCGACCGCCATATTAGGATGATTCAGAGGAGCCGTTTCGATTTTAATCCCATCGGACAAAGTAATCACATCCCCAGGGATCAGATCATAAAATTTCAGATCTGATTGCATAACGTGCATGGGAACCGGGAAATTAGGATGTACCATTTGATCAGACAGGCGTTCCTTAATCGTTGACCCATCAGGAGCGATCGCCCCATAGATATGAAAGCGATTAATCGGGATAAATGCTGGCACAAAGAAAGGAAACCCCTGGATATGGTCCCAGTGGGTATGGGAAAAAAAGACAGAGGCTTCAACGGGCATTTGTTTGAGCAGATCCAAACCCAAAACTCTTAACCCAGTCCCTCCGTCAAAAATAAAACGTTGATTTCCCAGACGCATTTCGACACAGGAGGTATTCCCCCCATATCGAACAGTTTTATGGCCAGGGGTAGCAATATTTCCCCTCACCCCCCAAAACTGTACAGAAAACTCCACAGGAGCCGAATTATCATTCATCGCATTATTATCGGAAACTTGAGGATTTTTAACAGGTCGATCATAAACTGGCATTTTAACTGATACAGAGGTTGAACAGCAGTGAGATAAGCAACACTTGAGACCCAATACTCCCTAGTTACTGTTATGACTGATTGGTTATGGTCGAAAGAGAAGTCACCTTCCCCAACTCCACTTCCAAACCGTGCTTGCGAGTTTCCCAGCACACGGCTCCTGATGTAGATACCCTAATTGTCAATAGGAACAGGGCTACTACCCCCCGCTTTGTRACCTCAACTTTGGGAGCTAAATACAACACGTAGTCTTTAAACTCGCTTTCGTCATCAAACTCTTACTTGTCGCGGTYTCTATATCCACACCGTGACTAGTGGGCATATCCTAACCATTACAGTTAGGCATTGGCTTTCAGTCACATCCTTTCCCCTTAAAGGTATACGCTTACACTTTNCACTACTGTGCAGGTACATCCTGCCACTTGAGAGCCTAAAAGGGGTTTAAACGTTCCGTTTATACGGGCATTCCATCTTTAGACTTGTCCTCAGAACCGGGGTACTTTTAAAGGTCTGTGTAGGTATTGATAAGATTATCCTACTTTTCCCCTTGCCCATTTGGACGCAGCGTATCAACCTATTTCGCTACCAAACTATTACGATGGTTCAAGTCGGAACATTCAGATTTCCTTAGTCATGGATGGTTGGCAGTGGTCGGATTTTGGGAATAGGTTTTCCCTCACGCCTTCCGTTCCCCGCTTCAGTCCCAGGGTTGTGATTCCTCAAACTGGGGGTGGCTATCGCCGTTACTCTCAACTTCCTGCTATACTAGGTGGGTCACTACTTCCACCGTTCAAACGTTCTGTCTTGACCTTGGGTCTCCTGCCTTGCTTAGATTTCTCCAAGCGTCGGGACATATAAACAGTTATGGGATGGTCAGAGATGCGACTCCCTATATTCCACCCCTTGGTGGAAGTCCCACCAGGCGGTGATTTCGGGTATTGCAACCTTATTTCATGCCTGAACGTCTCGCACATCATCCATAATTTCAACACAGTTTCGAGAATTTCTTAGACCCAAGCAAGTTCCACAACCAGAACTATTCTAGCGTTTCAGTTAAAATAGACAGATGTGATCATGTTTATCCAACCCTTTTTAAAGGATTAACGTTTAGCAGCCACTCCCTATCCCCAAGGGGTCTCTTTGACACTCCCCAGCCTAAAGGCGTGGGGATTCTTGGGCTGAATCCTGCCTCCACTAACCCTCGTTAGTTTTGGTCTTACAGTTTCATGTCGTATCTGAATTAGGGGTCGAGAATGGAGTCACCTCCATCCCCTCCCATTCAGAACCGTATGTGAGACTTTCACCTCATACGGCTCCTAGTTCGGTTATGGTCGAAAGGGAAGTCGCCTTCCCCAACTCCACTTCAAAACCGTACTTGAGACTTTCACCTCATACGGCTCCTGATGTGGATACCCCTTTGTCATTGGGAACAGGGTTACGATCCCCTGCTTTATGACCTCAACTTTCAGAGCTATAGCACCAGACAGGAAAGTTAGGACGTATAATGGAGAGGACGAGATGACTAAGAAGACCAAAAATGCCAGCCCCCTATAGTTACGACCTCAGACAAAAAGTTATTGATGCAATTGAACTAGACGGTATGCCCAAAACAGAAGCCAGTCAAGTTTTCCATGTCAGCCGGAACACCATTAATCTCTGGCTGCAAAGAAAAGCACAGACCG
>NZ_PKGG01000392.1:0-2452 GCF_046480465.1 Arthrospira sp. PCC 8006 | reverse complement strand
TTCCATGCGTTGTTCGTAGTCTTGATTGGTCTGGGTTTCCCAAATCCTTTCTTTAAACTCGCTATCACCATTTGTACACCTACTAGACTCTATCCTTACAATCAAACCGTAACCTGTTAGCATATCCCTACCATTACAGTAGGGCGTTGGCTTCTGGTTACATCTCACATCCTCTAGGACTTGCGCTTACATTTGTCACTACTGATATCTCGACCAGATAATCAGAGTCCAGGAGKACTTAAAACGTTCCGTTTATATGGGCATTCCATCTTTAGACTTGTCCTATCCACCGGGGTACTTTTAAAAGTCTGTGTAGGTGTTGCGGTAAAAACCCTACTTTTCCCCTTACCCTTTTGGGCGCAGCGTATCAACCTATTTCGCTGCTAAGTAATTACGATGGTTCAAGCCGGACATTCGGTTTCCCTAATCATGGATGGTTGACAGTGGTCGCATTTGGTAGTAGGTTCTACTTCACGCCTTCCGTTCCCCGCTTCAATCCTGGGGTTATGATTCCCAAAACTGGGGGTGGCTATCGCCGTTACTCTCAACGCAATTGTTAAGGAATCGTTAAGATTTCAGATTTTGCGTTTTGACCTTGAGTTCCCTGCCTTGTTTTGTATATTTCTATACCAAACGTTGGGACATATAAACAGTTATGGGATGGTCAGGGTACGAGTCCCTTATATTTCACCGAGGGGTGAAAGTCCCACTAGGAAGTTATTTCAGGCATTTCAGCCTTATTTGATTCCTAAACGTCTCGCACAACCCCTTTTACTTTTGGATACGTTGTTTCAATTAATCTARCCATGCCATCCAGTGCRATGTTGGCGAGTATTGGACTTATTACCYCTCCTTGRGGTGTCCCTGTTTCWGTATCCTCRAATACRCCGTTATCTAGTACACCTGCTTTGAGCCATTGTTTTAGGTCTCTTTTCAGGCTGCTTGGACAATGAATTTTAGACAGTAGGTAATCATGGTTTATTCGGTCAAAGCATTTTGCTATATCTGCGTCCAATACATAATAACTACTATGCTTAATACATAGATAGATTCGTTCTATTGCATCTTGGGCAGACCGACCAGGTCGGAACCCATAGCTTGTGTCTTCAAATCTCGATTCCCATTCAGGTTCGAGAGCCGATTTAACCAAGGCTTGCCTTGCTCTATCTTGGATTGTAGGAATGCCTATTCCAGCTTTTTTCATCCCTACCAGGTTTTGGTATCCATACTCTCCTAAGTGCTTTTGCTTTGAGGTTTCCTTTAATGTTCTTAACAAGTTCAAACCTTTGTCTTGGCGAAATTGCTTTCATTCCATCGACTCCGGCTGTTTTCTTGCCTTGATTATCTTGAGTCACTCGCCGCACTGCTAAGAGTCGGGCATAATATGACTTCACCAATAGACGTTGCCACCTTCTTGCCTTCGCGTCCTGTCCCGATTTAGCTGCTTGAAATATCCTCTTTTGGAGCTTGAAAACTTTCCTCTGGACTTTCGCCCATGGGATTTGTTTCCATACAAACGCACGTCTTGATTGGTTTTGATTTCTCAAATCCTTTCTTTAAACTCGCTTTCGTCATAGTAACTCCTACTAGACTCTATTCTTTACAATCAAACCGTGACCCGTTAGCATATCCTTACCATTACAGTATGGCTTTGGCTTCTGGTCACATCTCACCCCCTAATAGGCTTGCGCTTACACTTTCACTACTGACTTTCTCGACCAGATTGTCAGAGCCTAGAAGGGGTTAAAACGTTCCGTTTATATGGGCATTCCATCTTTAGACTTGTCCTTTCCACCGGGGTACTTTTAAAGGTCTGTGTAGGTAGTTCAAAGAGCCTCCTACTTTTCCCCTTACTCTTTTGAGCGCAGTGTATCAACCTATTTCGCTGCCTGCTGTTGACGATGGTTCAAGTCGGACATTCAGATTTCCTTAGTCATGGATGGTTGGCAGTGGTCGGAATTTTGGGAATAGGTTTTCCCTCACGCCTTCCGTTCCCCGCTTCAATCTGACGGGGTATGATTCCTGAATCTGGGGGTGGCTATCGCCGTTACTCTTTTCCACAATCGCCCAAGTGGTTTTAATCCTCCATGTTATATAATTGAGTATTGCGATTTTCTTTGTGGAATTGACCTTGAGTTCCCTGCCTTGCTTTCGCTTTGGGACATATAAACAGTTATAGGGATGGTCAGGAGTACGCTCCTTATATTCAACCCCTTGGTTGAATACAAGAGGCTTGCCTCTGACCATCTCCATAACTGTTTATATGTCCCAACGTTTGGTATAGAAATATACAAAACAAGGCAGGGAACCCAAGGTCAAAACGAACTAACTCATACAAATTCCTTATAGGAAGCCCATAAATGGATAAGTAAAGTTAGGAAATTAGGGTAACGGCGATAGCCACCCCCAGTTTTGGGAATCACANACCSGAGGATTGAAGCGTGGAACGGAA
>NZ_PKGG01000483.1:0-911 GCF_046480465.1 Arthrospira sp. PCC 8006 | reverse complement strand
TTCCACTTATTGACCCGGTAATTAATGAATTAAATGTTTTAACTCCTGTCCATGTCTGATTCCCAGTTGTAATTATCCCTGAATTAGTTGCACTAGCTGTAGGTAAAGTAACATTAGTTCCTGTTGATGATGTAACTACAGGACCTGCTGTTGTTCCTGCTGTTACTCCTAAATTAGTTGCTACATTTACTTGTGCGCCTGCGGCTATTCCATTCAATTTAGATTTATCAGCAGAAGTTAATAAACCGGCGATGCTCGTCGTAGCTGCTGGAATAGTAGCGTTAGTTCCGGTAGAACTATTGACGGTAACATTAGTCGCGGTTGTTGAAACTGTTAAGTTGGTTGCAACATTCACCTGTGCTCCTGCTGCTATACCATTCAATTTGGTTTTATCTGCCCCCGTCATTACACCTGCAAGCGCAGTCGTGGCACCAGGTAATACAGCATTAGTACCATCAGAACTGTTAACGGTTAACGTATTGCTTGTAGTGCTTGTAGAGAGGTTGGTGGATACGTTTGGGGCGGTGTTTCTAAACTCAGTTCCTACTAAAGTTAAGCAGTTCCCGCAGAATAGGTTGTATTAGGAGGTGTTACCCAAACACCATCGCCGCGTAAATAGTTAGATGTACTACCATTTGTATCAATGGCAGCAACATTACCTGAATCTGTTATTTGAGATAAGGTATTGTATGGCTAGTTGGCGTTCTAGATTTGATATCTGACATCGTTACCTTCTGTAACAGTTCCAGTAGTTGTTCCAAAATTTTTGTTAAACGCTGTATTTTTGGTAAAAGTAGGCTCTTTACCGTCTAATGTACTTTGAAGTCCTGTAACATTAGCAATGGTATGTGTATGACTTGAAGGAGTAAACGTTGTCGGTTTGGACGTTATTTCAGTCCAGCTATGGGAAT
>NZ_PKGG01000575.1:0-417 GCF_046480465.1 Arthrospira sp. PCC 8006 | reverse complement strand
GACCTATGGGAGGGGGATTGAGTGCTACTCAGGGAGCGCCTATAACTATGTTCAATAGGGATACCCCATCGACTCAGGGAACTTATATTCCTAGCAATTGGAATGAGAAGAATTTTCGGAGTGCTTTTAGTAAGGGACACCGAGATTTTGGCGATTGTGAATTGAGTGGCTTAAATTTGTCGGGGGGAAAATGGAGAGGTGCTAATTTTTATCAAGCGCGATTGAGTAATGCTAATTTTCAAAATGCTGATTTGAAAGATGCCAATTTTGGCCGCGCACGATTGACTGAGGCTAACTTTAAAAATGCTAATTTGGAAAATGCTTATCTGAGTACCGCTAATCTGGAAAAGGCGGATTTGAGAGGTGCTAATTTGCAGGGTGCATATCTGACTCGCGCTAATTTGCGAGGTGCTAATT
>NZ_PKGG01000018.1:0-43004 GCF_046480465.1 Arthrospira sp. PCC 8006 | reverse complement strand
AATTAAAATTATACTTTTAATTAATATGCTTTTTTTGCCTGTAATTAAATATCTATCAACAATTGTGCGAGGCACAAAATCAAAAAAATCTTCAGGAATCTTTTTTTCCTCAATTTGGAATCGTAAAGAGTCATTTTCTTTTTTTATCTCTAAATAATTAGAATCAATCTTATTATCATCACTGGCTTTGATGGTAAAACTTGCTTGTAAACCTCCTCGCTTTATTTCATCAATACTTGCTTCAAAGTCAAGTGATATATTATCAAATAATTTGGATGCTTGTAAATCTTTAAAAGTGTGCCTTTTTAATGCATCCCTTAAAAAGTAACTATAGCTTATGATTATTTTATCAATTAATTCCTGATTAACTTCAAAGTATTTGGTGTTTTCCAGAATATTATCTTCAATAATGTCTAAATTATTTTGAGCAAAATCGTTGATTATTCGTTGGTTAAAAATAGTCCATAATAATTGAGAAACATAACTTTTGCCGCTATTATTGTATCCTACAAAAACTAAAAACTTTTTTGACAAATCAATGGCTTGAATATTGTTTTTAATCGGCCCAAAATTTTTGATGATTAATTTCATATTAATCCTTGTAGAAATAACTTTGACTATATCTTAATCTGTTATTTTAGCAAATTTTGAGGATTTGGTGCAACTTCAGATTACCAACATTAGTAGTTGTCCTCAAAAGGTTTGTGTTCCAATTCCTTTACGAATTGGCGACATTGGTTTACGATGCTGGCAGAGTCATTATTTGGAAGGTTAGCGGTAGTCCATGAAGCATCTGGTAACAGGGGGTTCTGGCTTTTTAGGAAATCTGATCGCCCGTCGGTTGTCGCAACGGGGAGAAGAAGTCAAAATACTTGATATTTGGGAAGATCCCACTCGCCCCCAGGATATTGAATATATTAACTGCGATATTCGCGATCGCCAAGGTGTCGCCGCCGCCATGAAAGGCGTTGATATCGTTCATCATAATGTGGCTTTAGTCCCCCTTACCAAGTCGGGAAAGAAGTTTTGGGAGGTGAATGTCGAAGGGAGTCGTATCGCTGCTGAGGAAGCCGCTCAAGCCGGGGTGAGCAGTTTTATTCACATGAGTTCTAGTGCCTTATTTGGCGACCCTCAATGTCCCATTACTAACCAAACTCAACCCCAGCCGGTGGAAATTTACGGACGCGCAAAATTGGCGGGAGAATTAGCAGTCCGTCAAGTTTGCGATCGCCAAGGTTTACCCTTAATTGTCATCCGCCCTCGGACTATTTTGGGCGAGGGAAGGTTAGGCATTTTTCAGATTCTATTTGAGTGGATTAAAGAAGGGCGAAATGTCTACGTTATCGGGGATGGAAATATCAAATTCCAGTTTATTCATGCTCTGGATTTAATGGACGCTTACCTATTAGCCTTGGATTTAGGGAAACCGGGAATTTATAATGTCGGAAGCGATCGCTTTGGCACTCTGCGGGAAGGTTTGGAACATTTAATTAGCTATGCCGCCACTGATTCTCAGGTAAAAAGTCTCCCCACTACCTTGACAATTAGCACCTTGAGACTATTAGATATTGTCGGTTTAAGCCCCCTCGCACCCTGGCATTATCTCACCTATCATAAAGAGTTTTATTTCGATGTTCAACCCCTGTTAAATTTGGGCTGGCAACCCCAATACTCTAATGATGAAATGTTCCAGGAAAGTTACGATTGGTTCGAGCAAAACTATGATAAAATTCAGGCAGAAAAAGCAGGTTCCGCGCACCGTAAACCAGTTAAAGAAAAAATCCTTTGGTTGCTCAAACAGTTGTCTTAACTGTTATAATTATCATATCCGGCTGAATCAAGGGGTGTAATTAAACCTAAATTTCCTATGAAAATTAAACCGGAATCTGCTAGAGTATCTAATCCCAATTCTGCGGAAGTTTCCCCAGACAAATCGGGGGGAATTGGGGATATAATCAAGCTACTGCGTCCCCACCAGTGGACTAAAAATCTGTTCTGTTTGGCGGGGGTAATTTTTGGGGGTCGGTTAGGAGAAATAAATGCGATCGCCAACGGCATTTTAATGGTCGTCCTGTTTTCCATGATGGCATCAGCCGTCTATATTTTCAACGACATTCAAGACATCGATCGCGATCGCCAACATCCCAAAAAGCGATTTCGTCCCCTCCCCAGCGGACGGGTAAAATTGACAACCGCCAGAGCGATCGGCATCTTTTTAATCACCCTTTCTCTCATCGGTTCTTACCATCTGGGAATCCCCACCTTTTCCTGTCTCTTATTGTATGCAATTAACAATGTCGCCTATTCCCTAAAACTCAAAAATATTCCCCTTTTTGATGTCAATTGTATCGCCTTCGGTTTCGTCCTCCGTCTCCTCGCCGGAATTTACGCCGTCGGAGACACCCCCACCGCTTGGATTACCCTTTGTACCTTCTTTTTAACCCTATTTCAAGGTTTCGCCAAAAGGCGATCGGAACTCCTCTCTCTCCTCCACAAACAAAACCCCATCGAATCCCTAGAAGAATTATCCCCAGACTCCCTGTATCCCACCCCAAAACAGTCATATATCCAACTATTTTATCAACGCGGTCAAAAGAATCAACAGCGCCCGGTTTTATGCCATTATACCCTACCCTATCTCGACTCTTTGATTAACAGTACAGCCACCATGACCATCATGTGTTATTCTCTATTTACCATCAGTTCCGGTAAAAACACTTCCTTAGTCATCACCGTTCCCATTGTCTATTATGCAGTAATGCACTACAAACGGATCGTCACAGTTTTAGCAGCCGGAGAAGAACCCGATCGCATTTTAATCGAAGATAACAGCATTAAAATTAGCCTATTTATGTGGCTAGTTTCCTATTTAGCGATCGTCTATTTTGACCTGCATATTTTTCTTTAATATCACCCATGCTAGAAACCCGATTTCTTTAGATTGCCGAGGGTGATCAATCTGTTGTATAATTAGTTAGCTGTAAATCAGGTTTGGGAATTATGGCTAAATGTCCAATCTGTGAAACCAAATACACAGAAAACGAGGTCGAAACCTGTACCGTATGCGGTTATGACCTGACCTCGCTAATTACAACTGCCATAGGGGAACCACCCCCGTCAGTAATTTCCAACACGCCACTATATTGGCGGTGCCCCCTCGAATGGTCGAGTGTGGAATGGTCTGCATATCTATGTTGAAAATTTAGTTAACCTTTTGGAATGCAGAGACAAAAGGGTGGTGCGGGGCGGTTCGTGGTACAGCTTTCCGGGTTACTGTCGTTGTGCCTACCGCGACTGTATTGACCCGGCAGACAGCAGTTACGGTTTCCGGGTGTGCTGTTCCCTCCCGGAGACTCTTCGCCCTTAACTATATTACCCTGTTTTACTGTGATCAGTGTTATCCGCTATGCAAACCTTAACCATAAAAACTCTGTGTTCTGAAGCCGAAAGATTTTCAATCTTAGAATCTCAACATCTAGAACCTTCACTTTATGGAATTACAGATGGTAAAAAGGTAGGGACTTACTTAGAGCAAAAATTTAGACACTACCTCAAAAATAATTATGATTTTAGAGAAGGAAATTCAGCCATTGGTATTGATTTCCCGGAACTTCAAGTTGATATGAAAGTGACGAGTATCAAACAGCCTCAGTCATCCTGTCCTTTCAAGTCAGCTAGACAAAAAATTTTTGGTTTAGGATATTCTCTATTAGTGTTTGTTTACGACAAACTAGATCATCATGACAATCAAACTGCTAATCTAAAGATTCTGAATGTGATCTATGTGCAATCAGAGAAAACAGCCGATTTTCAAATGACTCGCGGGATTCGTGAAATTTTGCACAATGAAGGAAATGTTGATGATTTAATTGCGTTTATGTGGGATAGAAATCTCCCCGTTGATGAAATTGAAGCCATAAATATTGCCGAAGAAATCATGGCTAATCCTCCTGAACTTGGGTTTTTGACAATTTCCAATGCTTTACAATGGAGATTACAGTATAGAAGAGTGATTGAACGTGCAGGTCAAGAAGATGGTATAATTACCGTTTATCGTTATGAGTAGCCATGTCCGTTATCAAAAACAAATTAACAATAGAATATGGAGATTTTCAAACCCCTATAGAGTTAGCGGAACGAATTTGCCAAAAATTGTCAAGTTTAGGGGTTAATCCAGATTTGATTGTGGAACCAACCTGTGGTGTCGGTAATTTCATTGTGGCATCGATTCAACAGTTTAAGTCGGCTGCAAAAATTGTCGGATTAGAGATTAACCCTGATTATATTAAAGCAGCTAAAAATAATCCAATTATTAAACATGATCAGCGAGTTATTTTGTACCATGGAGATTTTTTAAATTTCCCGTTATTGTCCAACTTGGAACAGCCGAGGGAAATCTTGGTTATCGGTAATTTGCCTTGGATTACCAATTCACAACAGGGCTTAATATCGGGTAATAATTTGCCGCAAAAAAGCAACTTTCTCGGATATAAAGGATTAGATGCTTTAACTGGAAAAAGCAATTTTGACCTATCGGAATGGATGCTTATTCAAATTATTGAATGGTTGCAGAATTATGAACATAGCTATCTGGGGATGGTTTGTAAAACTTCTGTGGCTAGAAAAATTTTATACTATTTGCACGATCGCCAAAAAAATGTATGTCAATTTTCCACCTATAGAATTGATGCTAAAAAGTATTTTAATGCGGCGGTTGAATCCTGTTTTGTATTCTGTGAATTTTCGGGTAAATTAAAACGCTATTTTTGTGATATTTTCCCCAGTCTGGAAAGTGCAGATTTCCAGAGGATTGGTTTCTCTCATAATCGGCTGATTGCGGATATGGTCACTTTTCAAAAACTGAGTTTTCTTTATTCCGAAACTCAGCCCTTGATTAAATGGCGATCGGGAATTAAACATGATTGTGCCAAAATTATGGAACTTCGTCAAGTTAATAATGATCTGGTGAATGGTTGGGGAGAAAAAGTTAACCTGGAGGATGATTATATTTTTCCGCTTTTGAAAGGTTCAGATATTGCTAATGGGAAGATTAGCCAAACTGATAAATATGTCCTGGTTACTCAAAAATCTCTGGGTGAAGACACGGCTTTAATTAAACACCATGCGCCCCAAACTTGGAATTATCTTGAACAGAATGCGGCGAATTTAGATGGTCGCCAAAGCAAAATTTATCAAAATCATCCTCGTTTTGCTATTTTTGGGGTGGGAGACTATACCTTTAAACCTTGGAAAATCGCGATTTGTGGGCTTTACAAAAAACTAGAGTTTCAATTGATAAGTCCCCTGAAGGGAAAACCTGTTTTATTTGATGATACGGTTTATTTTTTGAGCTTCGACACTGAAGCGGAGGCGATCGCAGTATTTCAAATACTCACTTCTGCTGAGGCGATCGCTTTTTATAATTCACTGATTTTCTGGGATGAAAAAAGACCCATCAAAACCAGCATTCTCAATTGTTTAAATTTACATCCGAGGCTATCAGCCCTCCTATAAAACTGATTTCTCAAAGAAACCCGGTTTCTTTCCCCCCACCATGTAGATAGACGAGGAATTGGGGGGGGAATTGGGGGGGGTAATTAGTTAGTAGCTTCGCGGACTGTTTGAAGGTGATTGAGACTTTCTTGATTAATAGCGATCGCCACATCTCCTTGATTATCAAAACCAGATACCCGTTGGACCCGTCCCAAAAAAATCGGTTCCGAAACCCCAGGTTGAGGGTGAACAATAGTTCTAGCGCGGATAACTAAAGGCATTTGTCCTGCGCCGCCGCGACCGGGTGAATACAGGTCACTAGCAGCCTGTTGGAGAGTCGCCTCTAGTTGAGTCTCAGTAATATCTGGAGCCACAGCAATCACAATTTGACGAGCGCCATCATCAAACACCCTAGTATAGCGGACGGCTCCAGGAATTTCAACCCGCTGAAATAATCCCAACCCCAAAGCGAAAACGCCGCCAGCGAGGACTCCGGTAAAAGCAGTTATCCCCACTAGGCGAAAACGAAAGCCCCAATTTAGCACAAAAGCCAAAACAGTTAATGCCGCGAAAGCCAGGGTAGCGATACCCAGCCACTTAGAAAAATCGAGTAATTCAGGGGTAGTCAACATGGTAAGTCCTGTCCGAGACCAAAAGATTAATAAACCGTCATCTATCAACTGTTAATCATCAACGCTCACCTGTCAAGGCTTTTTCATAATCAGAAAATAGGTATTCATTTCCCCCTTTCCTTTCACGTCAATGAGACCTCTGGGTTCAAACTCATAACCATGGCGAAGACGTTGATAGGTAGTTTCAGTCACTTGAATTTTCCCCGCCAACCCATGAGACTCCATGCGGTTAGCAGTGTTGACAGTATCCCCCCACAAATCATAAGCAAATTTGCGAGTTCCAATCACCCCCGCCTCTACCGGACCCGTATTGATACCCATTCTCATAGTCAGAGTTTCCCCTGGTTTGAGGGTAAAATTTACCACAATCTTTTGCATTTCCAAAGCCATATCAGCGATCGCCTCGGCATGGTCTGGTCTTGGGGTAGGGAGTCCCCCCACCACCATATAAGCATCACCGATAGTTTTAATCTTTTCGAGTCCGTAATTTTCAGCCAACTGGTCAAAAGCCGAAAAAATTTGATTAAGAATTTCCACCAATTCAGCCGGGGAGAGATTAGCCGAGAGTTTAGTAAAATTGACAATATCAGCAAATAATACAGTCACATCAGCGAAACTATCAGCGATGGTACTTTCTCCCTGTTTTAACCGTTGTGCGATCGGTGCAGGAAGGATATTGAGCAATAACCGTTCCGACTTTTGTTGTTCCGCCGCCAACTTTTGCAGATAGGCTTGTTCTTGGTCTCGCAGGCGTTTTTTTTCTAAACAAGCATTAATTCTAGCCCGCAGTAGAACATGATTAAAAGGTTTAGATAGATAATCCTCTGCACCGAGTTCAATACACCGAACAATGCTATCAATATCATTAACCGCCGAAATCATAATCACAGGAATATGGCGCAATTGGAGATCTGCCTTGAGGGACTCCAGCACCTGATAGCCGTTCATCTGTGGCATCATAATATCCAACAATACCAGATCCAGGGGTGTCGATCGCATAATTTTCAAGGCTTCAAAGCCATTAGAAGCCACCAGCACATCGTAACCTTGTTTTTGTAAACGTCGAGCCAACAGGTCACGATTGATTTCATTATCATCAACGATCAATACAAGATCCGGGTTACCATTCATCTAAACTTAGAACTGACAGATGGATATCACGAAGTCGCCTTATTTTTCAGGTGAGTCTCAATTTTCTCAAGTAAGCGGGGGAATTCCACTGGTTTAGTGTCATAATCATCACAGCCAGCAGCCAGGCATTTTTCGCGATCGCCAGCCATAGCATGGGCTGTGAGGGCAATCACTGGAATTTCCTTAGTTTTAGTATCTGCCTTAATTTCGCGGGTCGCCTGCCATCCATCTTTAATGGGGAGACTCATATCCATTAAAATCAAATCCGGTGCTTGTGTTTGGGCTAGATTGACCCCTTCCGCCCCATCTTCAGCAATTAAGACATCATAACCCTTCCGACTCAAGCGCCTTTTGAGCATATCGCGATTCATTTCATTATCTTCTACCAATAGAATCTTAGCCATGATCTAATTTTAAGGTTGAGGGTTTTACCAGTTATCTTTTCTGAAAAAGCCAGGAAACTACCCAGTTAATTCTCGCTCAAACAGCCTTCAGTATAAGCATCAACTGCTGAATACTCTTCTGGATCTTGGGTTGTAGCGATCGCCTCTGAGGTTTTCACCTTGACTCGGGTAGGGATGACCACCTTAAAGGTTGACCCTTCTCCCAGTGTACTCTGTACTTGAATATTACCTCCCATCATTTGACAGAAGCGATCGCTAATAGCCAGTCCCAAACCAGTTCCCCCATAGCGTCGAGTCGTCGAGGCATCCCCCTGGGTAAATGGCTGAAACAGTTGTTCTTGTTGTTCGGCACTCATACCGATTCCCGTATCATGAACTTTAAATTCTACGACCGAACCCGACTCTTGGCTATAGGGGAGGGAGGATACACGAGAGACCTCTATCTTAATTTTCCCATCAGTTGTAAATTTCGCAGCATTACTGAGCAAATTCAGTAAAATCTGTCTAACCTTAGTCACATCAGCATACATAATCCCGATATTGTCAGGACAATCGACGGTGAGGGTGTTATTATTTTTTGACATCAGCGGTTGAGCCGTACCCATAACACTTTCTAGGAGACCCGAAACATCAAAAGCCTCTACAAACAGGTCCATCCGCCCCGCTTCAATTTTAGAGATATCTAGGATATCATTAATCAGAGTCAGTAGATTTTTGCCCGCAGTATAGATCCGTTCTAGGTCGGGGACAATATCTTCATATCCTAGTTCTTCGGCTTCCTCCGATAAAATCTCGCTATAGCCGATAATGGCATTGAGGGGAGTACGCAATTCATGGCTCATATTAGCCAAAAATGTACTTTTTGCCCGGTTAGCAGTTTCGGCGGCTTCCTTGGCGCGTTCTAAGGCTTCTGCTGCCCTTTTTCCTTCGGTGATATCTTCGACAGTTCCTTCATAACAAACCAGTTCCCCCATAGCGTCAAAAACGGCTCTGGCATTTTCCGAAATCCAGATAGTTGTCCCATCTTGCCGATATACTTGAGATTCAAAGCCTGATATAACTGAACTTTTGGCGATCGCTGCTACAAATTCCGCCCGTCGGGTAGGTTTAACATAAAGCTGGGTGCTAACATCGGTCAAATTGGCGATTAAATCTTCCGGGGAGTCATACCCCAAAATTCTAGCTAAAGCCGGGTTAGCGCTAATATAGCGACCGTCTGGGGTAGTTTGACAGATACCCTCAGCCGCGTTTTCAAAGATACTGCGATATTTAGCCTCTGTTTGTCGTAGCACTTCTTCCGTGCGTCGCCTTTCGATAGTGTTAGAAAACATTTCTCCCACCATTTTCAGGAGGCTAATAGTATCGGAAGATAAGGTATCCAAAGAACTGAGGCTATCAAAGCGCAAAAAACCCACTAAAGATTTCCGACAGACCAGAGGAATAATCGTCAGAAATTGCAGTTGATGCTGTATATATTCTGGATGTTCATAACCGACCAATCCGGTATCTTGATGGAATTTTTCTAGGGATTGCAGATCCTTAATAATTTCCGCAGATAAATTAGCTGATTTAATATGGACAACCTCATATTTTTTCAGCCATGAAATAATCCCAGGAATCACCTGGGGATTAAGTTGATTTGATGTGACCTTGACTTGATTTTTAACCACCGAAACCAGGTCTAAGGGTTCATTGTCGGATGACTCAGATACCAGGTTATTTTCGGCTTTAATAGACATCAAAGTAGAGCGCCAGTCGTAGATAGATTGGCTTTGATGTTCTGGGTCAGAAAATAGATAAATATAGCTTCTATCTACTCCGATAAAATTGCTGATTTTTTGTAAGGATTCTTGAATACCCGCATCAACTTCCTCGGTATTTAGACTAATAAAATAGGTGGATAGATTCGTGATGAGCTGTTCAAATTCTACCCGATTTTGCAGGGCTTTTTCGACTCTTTTTCGTTCGGTAATATCCCGGAAACTCCAAACCCTACCCACCAGTTTATTTCCGACTTTAGAAGGGTGAGAATACACCTCAAAAATCCTCCCATCCTTAAATTCTACCACATCATAGGTAGGGATGTAGGGTTGGGCGGACAGTTGCATGATAGTTTTCAGAAACTGGGGGGGGTTTTTCAATTGTCGCATCACAAAAGCTAAAGTTGAGCGATTTTGATGAGGGTTAAGGAATGATTCGGGTACCTCCCACATTTGCACAAACTTTTGATTAAAATGGCAAACTTGACCGTAGCGATCCAGGGCTAAAATTCCCGCGTCCGTTGAGTCAAAAGTGGCTTGTAACATGGACAAAGAACGGGCGGCTTCTTGTTCGGCTTGTTGGCGATCGCTAATATCAAAAAATACTAAAACGGTTCCCACCCAAGCATCATTTTCTATAATCGGGTTGAGAATGTAGGAAACTGGTAAAAATTGACCATCACGACAGGCTAAATAATCTTGCTTAGATTTAGGAGGTGCTAACAGGTTTTCCGGGGACGGGGAACATTTCTGACTTAGGTGAGATGGAAATTGCTGGGGAAATTGTTGTAAATGGGGAGCAATCAATTTAAACAAATCTTGACCGGCGAGTTCGGACTCGGACCAGCCCAAAAGTTGTTCGGCTTTGGGATTCATCGATAGGAGATTTCCCTGAGCATCTAATATACATAATCCCGCACCGAGGGAACCAATTACCGCCTGGAGGCGATCGCGTTCTGCTTCTAACCGCGCTTCTGACTGTTGGCGTTGGCGTTCATATTTTTCGATCATTTCCTCCGAAGAAAATGTCAGAGTTTGCGCCGCCAAATCCCGTTGTTGATCGGCGGCGCGATAACTGGAACTAACCTTTTTTAAAAACTCCCGCCAAGCCTTGGGGTCTGATGGCGGCGTGTCCATTTGAAAGCCGATTTCTTGGAGTTGTTGTTGAAGCAGAGGGTGGATCATGGTTCATAATTCAAAAATGGGGACTTATGCTGATGCTAGGTGAGAAATCAAGGAGAGTCTAAATTTGAATCTAAGATTACCCCAGAGGGATGGTCGGAGACAGTTCCATGGGGGTAAGCTAGTTGTTGTTCGGCTAGGCGTTTGGGTTCCAAATACAAGTTTTCCACTAAGGCTGCAATTCCCGCACACCAAGGGGGAACTATCAACGCCCCAATTAGCCCTAAAAGCTGCACCCCTGCTAACACTGATAAAAGCTGATATAGGGGGTGTACACCTACTGAAGACCCCACCAATAAGGGATCGAGAACGTAGGTTTCCAGGTTCTGCACGATTACATACAGTAGTAACACCCAAAAAAATAAAAATCCACCTTTGGCTAGGGCTACCACGAGGGCGGGAATTGCTCCTAAAATTGGACCTAGGAAGGGGATTAAATTGGTAAACCCGGCGATCGCACCCAAACCTAGAGCATAGTCTTTTAGCCCTAAAAATCCTAAACAGGTAGTAATGCTCACCCCTAATATGGCAGATACAATTAATCTGCCTCTAATATAACTGCCGATGCGACGACCTACGGGCACAGCTTGGGCGGCTAGGCGATCGTTCCACGGGTATGGGAACAATTGTACAAAACTTTTGACCAGAGTTTTGCTATCTGCTACCATATAGCCGGAGACGAATAGTGATAGAATCAGACTAAATACCCCTCCGACAATACCTCTGGTGATTCCGTAGGATCTGAGAATTAATTGCTGAGATGAGCGGATGACCCAGTTGGTCAGGGATTGGGTATCTACTAGGCGATCGATTAAGGCGGGGATATCTTCCCCCAGACTGCTGGCGATATTACTGACTAGATCGAGGCTGCGTTCGGCGAAAATTGGCAACTGGCGCACTAACAGGTTAATTTGATCAACGACACTCGGACCGATGATTAAACCTAATCCGGTAATGCCACCAATTAGGGTTAAATATACTACAATCACGGCTAACCAGCGGGGCATTTTCAGGGATTGCGCCCAGTTAACTAAGGGAATGATGGAGGCTGCTAATACTACTGAAATCATGATCAGGATAATTAATCCCTGAAGTTGCCATAATAAAACTAATAGTAAAACAGAACCAATAATCAAGGGAACATTGGAAACTGACAGGGTGATATGTCTTTCCTGTCTGGGAGGGTTTTGTTCGCTCATCTTAGCGGTTAATTGTGTGAGTTAATCACAGATAAGGGGTTGACAGTGTTTTGATTTTAGTAGATTTCTGAACTAGATCGGCACTGTCTGGGTGATTATTCTTGAGTCGCCCTAAATCCGGGAACTTTTGACGATAGATTCATGATCGATATAGTATCTACTAGCACTATTATATTTGAGAACCTATTTGGCTCTATGAGATTTCACCTGGAAGGATGGCCGTTTGCACCTAATTATTATGCGATCGCTACTTATTTTATCCTGAAAGAACTTTTGAGGCGATCGCATTTACAGGTTTCCTATCAAGCCAATTCCTCAGCTAGTCGTGATTCTAACCCAATTATCGATCGCTTGCTGGGTCAATTGTCAATTCCTACCGCCGACCTCCCTGGGGATAGTAACTCAGCAGATATCAGTTTAAGGATTTCCCCAGAAGCTGATTTGACCCCCACTGATAGCCAAAAAACTGGGATTTTGACCGCCCCACAATGGGGAACCCTCCTCAATATTAGTCCCGAAAATGTGTCATTAGCCCCTAATATTACCCTAATTACCCCGACAATGTGGTGTAAGGATGGATTACTGCGCGGGGGTATTCCACCTCACCAGGTGGCTGTTATCCCCCCTGGAGTTGACAGGGAAATTTTCCACCCGTTAACCTCCCCAGACAGACAGCAATTGCGTAAATCTCTGGACTGGGACTATTATTTTGTGTTTATCCATGTTAGCAACCTGGAAAATACTGATGGTATTCGACCCCTCCTCAAAGCCTTTGCGGCGGTGGTGGAAGTTTACCCCCATGCTAGACTGATATTGAAAGGCTGCACCCCAAATGGGGAAAAATTACTCCTCGAAAGCAGTCAAGCTATTTTAACTGATGCGGAAGCTAGACGAGTACAGCCTAGGTTAGCCTACATTGGCGATAATTTACCTTTGGAGTCGGTGGCGAAATTGTATCAGGCGGCTGATGTTTATGTATCCCCTGATGTCGCACCGGGGTTAAATTTACCCATTTTAGAAGCGATCGCTTCTGGTCTTCCCGTCATTTATACTGAAGGTAGTCCCGCCCAAGAATGGACTCATCCTGATTTTGGCTGGGCTATTTCTAGCCAATTCCGAACTTTTGTGATTGACTATAAAACTCGGTTTTTGCTACACCCCAATTGGGAACATTTAGTTACTCTAATGCAACAGGCTATTGAACAGCCGCAAATGGGAACTATGGCGCGGGAGTTAGTCCCCCAGTTTGTCGCCCAAAGGTTCACCTGGAAACATACCGTTGACCGGATTTTAGAAGTTCTCAA
Organism: Arthrospira sp. PCC 8006; assembly: GCF_046480465.1. Taxonomy (NCBI): domain Bacteria; kingdom Bacillati; phylum Cyanobacteriota; class Cyanophyceae; order Oscillatoriales; family Microcoleaceae; genus Arthrospira; species Arthrospira sp. PCC 8006. The sequence continues at coordinate 29,899 of NZ_PKGG01000018.1, read as the reverse complement.
CCCCTCCCCCAAACCAGCGGCGGCGCGGGGGTCTAATATCGGCGGCGCTAACATCACTTCTCACCCCCATAAGCTGGTAGTCGAAGGTTGGCGATGGTTGCCCCATTCTTATGCTTTGATTAATAGCCATCAACTTCTAGAACTTCATCAGCGATCGCCCCTGCAACTATTCCATCGAGATATGCCCTATGTTACCGAAGATTGGAAGCCTAGCTGGGGTTTATTTACCCCTGATGAAGAGGCGATTTTGGGCAGTCTCCCTACACCCCCAGAACACCTGAAAGCCGATGCAACTTTGAGGATGTATTGTCCGTTTAACTTGGCATCTTCTGACAGTAAGAAAACCTTTGTTTTTGGTTGTACAGAGTGGGGAATTTTGCCCCAAACTATTGTGCGAGGAATGGGGGTTAATTCTTTTCGGGAAGCTCATTTAAATTCTGATAGTATTATTATCACCGCTTCCGAATGGTCTCGCCAAGGTTTTTTGAATAGTGGCGCGGTTCCTGAACGCCTGGCGATCGTACCTTTGGGATTTGACCCCAAGGTGCATTATCCCCTCAATGAAGAAGACCGCCATAGTCTCCGCCGAGAGTTGGGATGGAGTGATTATTTTGTGATTCTCAATATTGGGATTATGTGGAATGAACGTCAAGGAGTCGCTAGGCTTTTAAAAGCCTTTGCAGAAATAGCTCAGAGTTATCCAGAAGCGCGGTTAGTTTTAAAAGGTAGAGATGCCATTTTTAAGTCCAAGGAATCCATTAAAGCCGCTAGTAAGCAAGTCTTAAATGATGCCCAAATTGATTTAATTAAACCCCGGATTAGTTATCTAGGCGATAATTTATCCGCCACCGAAATCGCCCGACTCTACAAAGCGGCTGATTTATATGTTTCTCCTTATTCGGCGGAAGGGTTTAATCTCCCAGTTTTGGAAGCCGTAGCCTGTGGAACTCCGGTTATCTGCACCAAAGGAGGCCCCACAGATGAGTTTACCAGAGAGGATTTTAGCTTTTATATTAATAGTCAGCTTAAATGTTTTCAAGATTCCGAAGGTGATACTAAGTTTTACTTGGAACCTGACTTTAATCATTTAGTTGAATTAATGGAAAATGCCTTGAAAAACCCGAATTTAAGGACTCAGAATAAATCGGCGGGCTGCGAATTTGTCAGGGCTAGATTTACTTGGTCAAAAGTATGCGATCGCCTATTAGAAGTGTTATTCTCATCTAGTAGTTGAGCCTGTTCTCAGCTTCTGCCCATCATTTCCTTGACAATTTTCGCCATTAGATATACAATGGAAGATTGCCAATCAATTGTTTATGTAAAGATACTCGGTGAAAKACTTCTTTCTCTCAGAAGGGTGGACAATTGGACGGATTTGGGGTATTGGGGGCTTGTGGGATGTGGCCACCCAGCGGCGACTTCCTGATCTGCAAAAACTAGATATATGTGTGTCCAACGATACAGACACCGAAAAGATGTGGCTGTACCGAGTTGAAGATGAAGTTCTGATGCTAGAAGTCAAACCGCAATGGACAGAACACCCATCAACAGGTATCGGTCAAGTAGTTCTCACCCGTCTAATTACCGCTGACCAGGTTCTCGATCGTCTGGGAACAGCATCAACCGAGTGCCGAGTCCAGGGCGGTCTTTTTTAGGAAAGCCGCCCCCTCAGTGTAGAGATATTGGGTTTTGCTTGCAATTGGTTCTAATAATCTATACAATTCTTTAACAAAATCTGCGAAAATTCTCAGCTTCTAGTTTTTCATAGAAGTAGGGGATGGATTGCGGTAACAAGTGTTGGTAGAATAAATCCAAAGGTTAGGACACCAACTGCAAACGCCAAAACCGAGCGTTAAAATCAAAAAACAGACAAACAACGAAGAATCTCATGGCTCATGGGAGGACATCGGAAGCCTGATTAGGGCAGAGTGTCTGTCTGAGCCGACGGTCAGACCTGATACTGGTTGATCCTAGTGAAGGCGATCGCGGTTCAAATAGCAGACCTGGTTTGTAATCTCTCATTTAAACGTCTGTAATTCACATTCATTGATTATAGGAGGAGCGTAGTCAATGGGACTACCCTGGTACCGCGTACATACAGTAGTTCTGAACGATCCAGGACGGCTGATTTCTGTACACCTAATGCACACTGCTCTTGTCGCAGGTTGGGCGGGCTCTATGGCCCTGTACGAATTGGCAGTTTTTGACCCATCAGACCCAGTTCTCAATCCCATGTGGCGTCAAGGTATGTTTGTCATGCCTTTTATGGCTCGTTTGGGTGTAACTCAATCCTGGGGTGGCTGGAGTCTAACTGGTGAAGTAGCCGATAATCCCGGAATTTGGTCTTTTGAAGGGGTAGCCGCTACCCATATCATCTTGTCAGGTCTATTATTCCTGGCAGCAGTTTGGCACTGGGTTTACTGGGATCTGGAACTGTTTACCGATCCTCGGACTGGTGAACCAGCCCTAGACCTACCCAAAATGTTCGGAATTCATTTATTCCTATCTGGTTTGCTTTGTTTTGGCTTCGGAGCCTTCCACCTCACGGGACTATTCGGACCGGGAATGTGGGTTTCTGACCCCTATGGATTGACGGGAAGTATACAACCTGTCGCTCCTTCCTGGGGGCCTGAAGGATTTAACCCCTTCAATGCTGGCGGTATTGCGGCTCACCATATTGCGGCCGGAATTGTTGGCATTATTGCCGGACTATTCCACCTGTCCGTCAGACCACCTCAGCGCCTATACAAAGCCCTGCGTATGGGAAATATCGAAACTGTACTATCTAGTAGTATCGCGGCGGTATTCTTTGCGGCTTTTGTGGTAGCTGGAACTATGTGGTATGGTTCAGCTGCAACTCCGATTGAACTGTTTGGACCTACCCGCTATCAGTGGGATCAGGGATATTTCCAACAGGAAATTCAGCGCCGGGTACAAAGCAGTATTGCTCAGGGTGACAGCCCCTCAGAAGCATGGTCTAAGATTCCTGAAAAACTGGCATTTTATGACTATGTTGGTAACAGTCCCGCTAAAGGCGGTTTGTTCCGCGTCGGTCCGATGAACAAGGGCGATGGTATTGCTCAAGGTTGGCTCGGACACCCAGTATTCACTGATGCAGAAGGTCGCGAATTAACTGTTCGTCGTCTTCCTAACTTCTTTGAAACCTTCCCCGTCATTCTGACTGATGCTGATGGCGTAATTCGCGCTGACATTCCTTTCCGTCGCGCGGAGTCTCGCTACAGCTTTGAGCAAACTGGGGTGACTGTTTCTTTATATGGTGGTGAACTCAATGGTAAAACCTTCACCGATCCCGCCTCTGTGAAGAAATATGCCCGCTTTGCTCAACAGGGTGAACCATTTGCCTTTGACCGGGAAACTCTCGGCTCTGATGGGGTATTTCGTACCAGTACCCGTGGCTGGTTTACTTTCGGTCACGCTTGCTTTGCTCTGCTTTTCTTCTTTGGTCATATTTGGCACGGTTCCCGCACCATCTTCCGAGATGTATTTGCTGGGGTGGAAGCTGACCTAGAAGAACAAGTTGAGTGGGGTAACTTCCAGAAAGTTGGAGACCAAACAACTCGTGTTCAAAAGACCGTCTAAGCAGACTTCTAATCACAGTTGTTGAGTAGTTGTCAGGACAGGTTCATGGGTATATCAAAACTTGTGGCAGCTTTCCTCAATGGTTGGCGATCGCCTAAGCTGAATATATCCGACCTGTCCTTTTTTTGGTGAAGCTCCGAAAAAACATCGCACCCCTCCCTATTCTCCTGGACTTCATAAATGGGGGATTAAGTTAGGGCAGGTTTTTCAGAGTGGCATCAAGACTGATAGACTGGTAGTTAACCCGGGATATGAGGAAACATTGACATGGAAAGTGTTGCATACATATTAGTTTTGACGCTGGCTCTCGGCGTGTTGTTCTTTGCCATTGCCTTCCGGGAACCCCCCCGCATTGGTAAATAACCCGCCAACAGCATAGGATTTTCTGATTCCAATTGGGTTGTAAGGGGTATGCTTCTTAGAACCCGATTGGATATGGCTTTCGTAAATCAATCAGCATCCATGGCAAAATCTGAGTTTAAAGGACGTATATTATGCAATGTCCCGTTTGCCAACATACCAGTACCCGTGTGTTAGAATCGCGATGGGCTGAATCACTGAAAAGCATCCGGCGACGGCGGGAATGTCTCAATTGTAAACACCGTTTTACCACTTATGAACGCATCGAGTTGGTTCCTTTAACGGTGATTAAGCGTGACGGACGGCGAGAATCTTTCGATGGTTCCAAATTGTTACGGGGTTTAGTTCGTGCCTGCGAAAAAACTGGCATCGCTTCTTCTGAACTAGAAACTATGATCGAAGACATAGAAGCAGAACTCCAACAGCGTGCCACCCGCGAGGTTTCCAGCCCAGAAATTAGTGAGCTTGTACTCGATCGCCTCAAACCCATAAGTGAAGTGGCTTATATTCGCTTCGCCTCAGTTTACCGGGAATTCCAGGGAATACAAGATTTTATAGCATCCCTGACCGATTGGGAACCGACACCCGCAGTCATTCCAGAAACTTCTGACGAACATCTACCCACTGAAAGCAACCACCCCACCCCTAGCCCAGTCATGAGCTAGGCTCCTCCCAGGTATACCTAAGGAAGGCAAGATAGCCCATCCCTAAAGTCAGAGTTTGATGATGTCATCCGCCCAACTCTGGGGATAATCTTACCACAAATATGCTGGAGTGAACAGCAATGGGGAGTATTTTTGTTGCTACCCTTGATGAGGATGATAATTTTGGCGACAGTGTTCGCCGTATTAGTCCCGATCATGTACTTTTGAGTTGAACAGATTTATCTGTTAAGGCAGGTCGGATGTCTTAGTTGTGCTCCACAACAGCAGATCTAGCCTATCAAACATCATAACAATTGCCAGGCAACCAATGACAAGGGATAAACGAGGACAGAAAATCGCTATTTTCGATAGTGGTGTGGGTGGTTTAACGGTTTTGAGGGAATTGTATCGGCAACTTCCCAATGAATCGATTTTGTATTTTGCGGATACGGCGCGACTACCTTACGGGACGCGATCGCCTGAAGAGATTGTGCAATTTGTCCGCGAAATTATTACTTGGGCAGTGGCTCAGGATGTTAAAATGGTGCTGATGGCTTGTAACACCAGTTCTGCCTTGGCTTTAGAAGTAGTTAGGTCTGAGTTTGACATACCGATTTTAGGCTTAATTTTACCGGGAGCCAGGGCTGCTATCAGCCAAGGTGAGCGGATCGGGGTAATTGCTACCCCAGCCACCGCCGCCAGCAATGCCTATCGTCAGGCGATTCAAGAAATCAACCCGGCTGTACAGGTTTGGCAGGTTGGTTGTCCGGCTTTTGTTCCGCTGATTGAACAAAATCGCATTCATGATCCTTGTACATTAGAGGCGGCGCGAGAATATTTAACCCCTTTGATACAACAGCGCATAGATACGCTCATCTATGGTTGCACCCACTATCCCCACTTAGCCCCAGTGTTGCGATCGCTATTACCGGCTGCGGTGAAATTAGTTGATCCAGCAGTGCATTTAGTGGAAGCAGTCGCCCAGGAATTAGAATTACTAGGACTACGCCATGGCGACCTACCGCGACCGACCCGTTTTTGTGTGAGTGGCTGTGCCGAACAGTTTGCTAATCTGTCGGTACAATGGCTAGGATATACTCCGGCTGTGGAGTCGATTACTTTACCAACCCTGACCTCTGGGACTGTGGAAACAGCAGTTTCAGTTAGCGATGGCATAATTAGTTAGACATTCCCCCCCACTGGGGGGGTTTTGAGTCTTTTAATTGTCGTTAAACTTGCGGAATGCTAGGGTGATGTTATGACCCCCAAAACCGAAGGAGTTAGATAAAGCCACGTCCACAGTTTGGCTGCGGCTGTGGTTAGGAACATAATCTAAATCACATTCAGGATCGGGATTTTCCAGGTTAATGGTAGGGGGAATGTGGTCATGGGCGATCGCCAATACCGCCGCCACTGCTTCAATACCCCCAGAACCTCCTAACAGGTGTCCGGTCATAGATTTAGTCGAACTAACCGCCACTTTATAGGCGTGTTCACCCAAAGCCGTTTTAATGGCTGCAGTTTCCGTCGGATCATTAGCGGGGGTGCTGGTTCCGTGAGCGTTAATATAGCTAATCTGATCAGGAGTTAATCCAGCATCTTTCATAGCCAAAGCGATCGCCTTAGCCGCTCCGACACCTCCGGGAACCGGGGAAGTCATATGATAAGCGTCGCAAGTCATACCATAGCCGACAATTTCGCCATAAATGCGAGCGCCGCGACTCAGGGCATACTCCAACTCTTCCAAAACAAGTATTCCGGTACCTTCACCCATAACAAAGCCATCTCGTCCCACATCAAAAGGACGACAGGCATGGAGTGGGTCATCATTGCGAGTAGACAGGGCTCGTGCCGCCGCAAACCCTGCCACCGACAGGGGAGTTACAGCCGCTTCTGTACCGCCACATATCATCGCCTGAGCGTATCCTCGTTGAATTAGTCTAAAAGCATCTCCCACCGCATTAGACCCGGCTGCACAGGCCGTTACGGGGCAGCTATTAGGTCCTTTAGCGCCCGTATGTATAGCAGTGAGTCCAGCCGCCATGTTAGCGATCATCATGGGAATCATAAACGGGCTGCATCGGTCTGGGCCACGAGTTAAATAAACTTCCTGCTGATCCTCAAGAACTTTGAGTCCCCCAATGCCTGTACCAATCATGATTCCCACCTGGTCTGCATTCAGGTCATCAATTACTAATTCCGCATCAGCGATCGCCTGTTTACTCGCCGCCACTGCAAATTGAGCAAACCGATCCATGCGCTTGGCTTCTTTGCGCGAAATGTAGTCACAGGGATCAAATCCTTTCACCTCTCCAGCAATGCGACAATCATGGCGTGACGCATCGAATAAAGTGATCGGGCCGATTCCATTTCGCCCAGCTAACAACCCCTCCCAATACTCAGTAATCGTATTACCAATGGGAGTAATTGCTCCGAGACCTGTAACAACAACGCGCTTGCGGTTCATATCAGTCATGACTTTTCTATCAGAAGTTAACCACCCAGAATGCAGAACACAGGCAAATCCTCCTAGGCGGAGGCTGTTACCTTACTATTAATAAAACTCACCGCGTCTTGGACTGTGGTAATTTTTTCGGCTTCTTCGTCCGGGATCTCGATATCGAATTCCTCTTCCAATGCCATTACCAGTTCTACTGTATCTAACGAGTCTGCGCCCAAGTCATTGACAAAATTCGCTTCTGGTGTTACCTGTGCCGAATCAACTTCTAGTTGTTCGGCGACAATTTTCTTAACTGTTTCAAATGTATCTGAACTCATGGAATGTTTCCTCTATAGGATGCCGCGTATTCCATATTATCGGAAAGCGTAATCCCCGCGATCATCATTTTCTAATTTTGTGGTAGATTCTGCTCCTGGGGCTGAGGCAACCTTTATGGTTTCTTTAGGTCTGCGATCGCTCCCTAGGGTAGATGATAGATTAACAGTGGGTGATTAGCCCGCAGTCATTTCATAAAAATATTGCTATGTCATCTTCCGTCACACTCAGATATGCCTATTTTCCCGGTTGTGTCGCTCAAGGGGCTTGTCGGGAACTCTATGACTCAACCCAAGTCCTCACCCAAGCCCTGGGAATTGAATTAGTCGAGCTAAAAAAAGCCTCCTGTTGCGGTTCTGGGACTTTTAAAGAAGATTCTCAACTACTGGAGGATACTGTTAACGCCCGAAATATTGCCCTAGCCGAGGAGCTGAACTTACCTCTACTGACTCACTGTAGCACCTGTCAGGGCGTGATTGGTCGGGTTGATGAACGCCTCAAAGACTATCAGAATAATGATCCGGCTTATCTCGAAAAAGTTAACCAACTTCTGCAAAAAGAAAGCTGCACCCCCTACAAAGGCGCAACCGAGGTTAAACACTTATTATGGGCTTTGGTGGCTGATTATGGTTTAGCCGAAATTGAGCGCCGGGTGACTAAGAAGTTATCCGGTTTAAAATGTGCCGCTTTCTATGGCTGCTATCTCTTACGCGCCCAACATCAATTGATTTATGATGATCCTCATCAACCCGAGTCTATGGAAAATGTGTTTCGGGCGCTGGGGGCTACACCGATTTATTATCGGGGACGGACTCAGTGCTGTGGTTGGCCGATTTCTAGTTATGCTACCAATGAATCTTTCCAAATGGCTGGTAATCATATCGAAGAGGCGATCGCTGCTGGGGCTGATTGTATGGTAACACCCTGTCCTCTGTGTCATCTTAACCTAGACTCACGCCAACCGGAAATCGCTAAATATCTAGGGCGCGCGTTCAATTTACCCGTCCTCCACCTTCCCCAAATCATTGCCCTAGCCCTAGGTATCAGCCCCAAAGCCCTCGGTTTAGACAACCACATTGTCTCCACCACCCCCGTATTAGAGAAGATCATGAACAGTTGACAATTGATAATTCTGCCTCCCCCTAACGATAGGTGTGGTGAGGGGTAGTTTCTCCGGTGGTAGCGAGAAATTAACCAACTTCCCCCTTCCCTATTAGGTCCGCAAAATATTACAGAGTTTAAAGTTTTGTCGCCTTGTGTATCCTGAAAGGCAAACACTAAGCTAAAGTGATCGAAGATATACGATAATCCTGCTTTGAGCAAACCGTTTAATCTGCATCTATATGTAGATACGCGGCAAACCTGATATCTTTGGGAGAACTTATTCAATGTCTCATTCCGTCAAAATTTACGATACCTGTATTGGTTGCACCCAGTGTGTTCGCGCTTGTCCCTTGGATGTGCTAGAAATGGTACCCTGGGATGGCTGTAAAGCTGGTCAAATTGCTTCCTCTCCCCGTACCGAAGACTGCATCGGTTGTAAGCGGTGTGAGACTGCTTGTCCTACTGACTTCCTCAGCGTTCGGGTTTACCTCGGTGCTGAAACTACCCGCAGTATGGGTCTGGCTTACTAAAGTTGTTCCAATGGCAGTTACCCAAATCCTTTTGGGGTTCAAACTGCCTCCGCACCGTTTCACGGATTCATCATAAATGTCGGGCAGAATACCCCATCCTTCTCACAATTGAGGGGGGGGGATAAATGCCCGACTAATATACTAAATTCGATATAAACATATACAAAACTTCACTTTTTAGATGTAGGTTGGGTGTAGCGCAGCGAAACCCAACAAGAAGTCTGTCCGGTGGAGGTGTAGGTTGGGTGTAGGGCAGCGAAACCCAACAAGAAGTCTGTCCGGTGGAGGTGTAGGTTGGGTGTAGGGCAGCGAAACCCAACAAGAAGTCTGTCCGGTGGAGGTGTAGGTTGGGTGTAGGGCAGCGAAACCCAACAAGAAGTCTGTCCGGTGGAGGTGTAGGTTGGGTGTAGGGCAGCGAAACCCAACAAGAAGTCTGTCCGGTGGAGGTGTAGGTTGGGTGTAGGGCAGCGAAACCCAACAAGAAGTCTGTCCGGTGGAGGTGTAGGTTGGGTGTAGGGCAGCGAAACCCAACAAAGGCAGTTGTAGGTTGGGTGTAGGGCAGCGAAACCCAACAAAGGCAGTTGTAGGTTGGGTGTAGGGCAGCGAAACCCAACAAAGGCAGTTGTAGGTTGGGTGGAGTGAAACGCAACCCCAAAATAGGGGTTTGTATTTAGGTTGAACGAGAGTAGAACCCAACGGGTCGGTTAAGCTATTCAGACACCAACTGAAATTATGGAATATCGAAGAGCTAAAATAGAAGGTGGCACATACTTTTTTACGGTCGTAACAGACAAGAGGCGAAAGTTTTTGTGCTTTCCGGAAAATATCTTATTGTTAAGACAGGCTTTCCGAGAAGTGATGGCGGAATATCCTTTCGATATAAATGCCTGCGTTATATTACCGAACCATATACACTGCTTATGGACTTTACCAGAAGGCGATCGCGATTTTTCTAATCGGTGGCGTTTGCTGAAAAACTATTTTAGCAGAAAATGCGATCGCCAATATCACGGTCAAATTTCGGCATCCCAACAACAGAAAAAAGAGAAAGCCATTTGGCAACGTCGTTTTTGGGAACATTGCATTGTGGATGAAACCGATTTTATTAATCATGTTGAATACATTCATTATAACCCCGTTAAGCATGGTTTGGTAAAAGCCCCAAAGGATTGGCAATATTCGAGTTTTTTAAAGTATGTTCGTCAGGGTATTTACGATATTAATTGGGGTGCAGAAACCGACATTGTATTTGATGAGAATGTCGGACGGGAATAACCGGGAATGAATTTTATTTAGTACGGGTTCCTTGTTGGGTTCCGCTGGGGCTTCACCCAACCCAACAGTTCCTTGTTGGGTTCCGCTGACGCTTCACCCAACCTACGGGTTCAATAAGTAGGTTGGGTGCAACCCAACAGTTCCTTGTTGGGTTCCGCTGACGCTTCACCCAACCTACGGGTTCAATAAGTAGGTTGGGTGCAACCCAACAGTTCCTTGTTGGGTTCCGCTGACGCTTCACCCAACCTACGGGTTCAATAAGTAGGTTGGGTGCAACCCAACAGTTCCTTGTTGGGTTCCGCTGACGCTTTACCCAACCTACGGGTTCAATAAGTAGGTTGGGTGCAACCCAACAGTTCCTTGTTGGGTTCCGCTGACGCTTTACCCAACCTACGGGTTCAATAAGTAGGTTGGGTGCAACCCAACAGTTCCTTGTTGGGTTCCGCTGACGCTTTACCCAACCTACGGGTTCAATGAGTAGTTCAATAAGTAGGTTGGGTGCAACCCAACAGTTCCTTGTTGGGTTCCGCTGACGCTTCACCCAACCTACGGGTTCAATAAGTAGGTTGGGTGCAACCCAACAGTTCCTTGTTGGGTTCTGCTGACGCTTCACCCAACCTACGGGTTCAATAAGTAGGTTGGGTGCAACCCAACAGTTCCTTGTTGGGTTCCGCTGACGCTTCACCCAACCTACGGGTTCAATAAGTAGGTTGGGTGCAACCCAACAGTTCCTTGTTGGGTTCCGCTGACGCTTTACCCAACCTACGGGTTCAATGAGTAGTTCAATAAGTAGGTTGGGTGCAACCCAACAGTTCCTTGTTGGGTTCCGCTGACGCTTCACCCAACCTACGGGTTCAATGAGTAGTTCAATAAGTAGGTTGGGTGCAACCCAACAGTTCCTTGTTGGGTTCCGCTGACGCTTCACCCAACCTACGGGTTCAATGAGTAGTTCAATGAGTAGGTTGGGTGCAACCCAACAGTTCCTTGTTGGGTTCCGCTGACGCTTCACCCAACCTACGGGTTCAATGAGTAGTTCAATGAGTAGGTTGGGTGCAACCCAACAGTTCCTTGTTGGGTTCCGCTGACGCTTCACCCAACCTACGGGTTCTCCAACAATTATGCTATAATTACCCGGAACCCCATTGATCTAAGTTTGAGGAGTACCAAATACTAATGTGTGGAATTGTTGGTTATATCGGCACTCAAACCGCTACAGATGTTCTCATGTCTGGGCTGGAAAAACTGGAGTATCGGGGTTATGACTCGGCTGGACTCGCTACGGTCTGGGAAGGTAAAATTAATTATATTCGGGCTAAGGGTAAACTCTATAATCTACGCGATAAGTTAAGTCAGGTGGAAATGCCTGCCCAAATTGGTATTGGTCACACCCGCTGGGCTACCCATGGGAAACCAGAAGAATATAACGCTCACCCACAATTAGACCCCCATGGACGGGTGGCGGTGGTTCAAAATGGCATTATTGAAAATTATCGGGAACTGCGGGAAGAGTTGAAGGGAAAGGGATATGAGTTTAAATCTGATACGGATACGGAGGTAATTCCTCATCTGATTTCTGAGTTTTTATCACATCTATCTAAGCCGGAAACGGGTTCCCCTTCGGTTTTTTTTGAGGCGGTGCGTCTCGCGGTTAAGCGTTTGGATGGGGCTTTTGCGATCGCTGTTTTATGTGCAGACTATCCCAATGAGTTAATTGTCGCCCGCCAACAAGCACCCCTTTCTATTGGCTTAGGAMAAGGAGAATTTTTCTGCGCTTCTGATACTCCCGCTTTAGTTCCCTATACCCAAGCTGTTCTCAGTTTAGATAACGGCGAAATGGCTCGGTTGACTCCTTTGGGGGTTGAGGTTTACAGTTTTGAGGGTAAACGTCTTAATAAAAAGCCCCGTATTCTTAACTGGAGTCCGACTCTGGTAGAAAAGCAAGTCTTTAAGCATTTTATGCTCAAAGAAATCCACGAACAACCAGGGGTGGTGCGAGACTGTCTCAATGCCTATATTCATGATGATTGGCAGGTTCCTGAGCCTAGCAAAACCTCCAAATCTCCCAGTGTTAATAGTGGTGATTCTCCGATTAATTTGAACCTCCCTAATGCTTTATGTGAGGGTGTGGAACAGGTGCAAATATTGGCTTGTGGTACAAGTTGGCACGCTAGTTTGGTGGGGAAATATCTATTAGAACAGTTGGCGGATTTACCAACAACTGTGCAATATGCTTCTGAGGCTCGTTATTCCCCCATTCCACTGCGACCTAATACCATGACTATTGGGGTTACTCAGTCGGGAGAAACTGCTGATACTTTGGCGGCGTTGGCTATGGAACAGCAACGCAGAATCAATGCTGGGGCGGCGTTTGCTCCCCGTTTATTAGGCATTACTAATCGCCCGGAAAGTTCTTTAGGTCAAATGGTTCCACATTTGATTGATACCAGGGCGGGTATTGAAATTGGGGTGGCGGCTACTAAAACTTTTTTGGCTCAATTAATAGCCTTTTATTTGTTGGCTTTGGATTTGGCTTGGCGACGGCAGACTTTATCAATACCTCGCATTCAGGAAATTATTAAAGGTTTGCGACAAATTCCTTCTCAAATTGAGTTGATTCTGGGCAATCATGAACAGGATATTGGGGAACTTTCCCATGATTTTAGTGATACTCAGGATTTTATTTTCTTGGGTCGGGGAATTAATTTTCCCATCGCGTTGGAGGGTGCTTTAAAACTCAAGGAAATCAGCTACATTCACGCGGAAGGATATCCGGCGGGAGAGATGAAACACGGTCCGATCGCTCTTTTGGATGATAAGGTTCCGGTAGTGGCGATCGCTATGCCTGGTATGGTTTATGAAAAGGTGATTTCTAATGCTCAGGAAGCTAAAGCCAGGGATGCTAGATTAATTGGAGTCACACCTAAAACCAGCGGGGAGTCAGCCGAGATTTTTGATGATTTATTATCAGTGCCGGAAGTGGATGAGTTATTATCACCCATTCTCACAGTTATTCCCCTGCAATTGTTAGCTTACCACATAGCGGCACGACGGGGCTTAGATGTAGACCAACCTCGCAACCTCGCTAAGTCGGTGACAGTGGAATAATAGATAACGATTTATGGTAAAATTAACCGATAGCAGCCTGTGAGTTAGATTCAAATAAAATCGCTTGTTGAATTTGCCAGGGTTGGCAGTTATAATCATCAGCAATATCCTCGATAGAGTCCCCGGCATCAAAAAGTTGAGTGACAATTTTGGTGGGAATGCCTGTTCCGGTGATGGTAGGTTTACCAAAGGAAATATTAGGATCTATGATTAAGACTTTATCCCGGAAGTTGTGGCTATGATCGTTGATCATAGGGAAGAGTCTGGAGGCGATGTCTTGTTCATCCCATTCTATGCGAGTTAACAGATTATTTAAGACCTGTTTCATGGCTAATTGTCCCGAACGGGAGGCATTAATTAGCCGTTCAAATTGTTCGATAAAAATGTCAACCCCATCGGTGCTAAATTGTTTTTGAACAAGGGGATGTTCTGTTTTAAATTGTTCGCTTATGTAGTCGAGGGCGAGTCTAACTTGACGAAGGGGGACGTTATGAACGGTGCGAATGACTCTGAGGACGTGAGCTTCAACTAGGTTGGTAAAGGAGAGTTGGGAAATATTCGGTTGAGGGCGTTGGATGAGGGGTAAGAAGTCTTGATCTCCTTTTTGGGTGGGGTAGCTGCGTCCATTGACCCATGTTTTGAGGGTAGGTAGGGGGATATGAAGATAGCGGGCAGTATCGGCTATCGTGTAAATAGGAACATGATAGAGATTTTGTTGAGTTAGCAGGGATGATGTTTTAACCATCGGTTGTGGGTATATTGCGGATTAGCGAAAATAGCAGGCTTGGCTAGAGTGACCATATTTTGAGATGATAGCGAATGGGTGAGGTAGGGAAGTGTACGCCGTTGGGGTTAACTGTTCTTTTGCAGATAAGCCCTAAATTCGGCGGGTGGTAGAGGTTTACTAAATAGATATCCCTGACCATAATCACATCCTTGATTACAGAGAAAGTCGAGTTGGGCGGTGGTTTCAATGCCTTCTGCTACCACGACTAAGCCTAACCCATGAGCCATAGTAATCATGGTTTTGACTAGGGCGATCGCATCTTGATCATCAGGAAGGTCGGAAATAAATGATTTATCAATTTTCAAGACACTAAAAGGAAATCGCTTCAGATAACTGAGGGAGGAATAACCTGTGCCAAAATCATCGATCGCCAAACGAATTTTCAGGCTATGCAGTTGTTTAATTAAACTTTGCACTCCGGGAACTTCTGCCACTAGGGAACGTTCGGTTATTTCTAACTCTAAGCAATCACTACTCAGACCATTATTAGCGATCGCCTCTATAATCACATTCACCAGATTAGGAGTTCGTAACTGACGGGGAGACATATTCACCGCCACCCATAACCCGCTGTTTCCCTGTTGATGCCAAATAGCCACCTCTTGACAGGCTTGTGATAAGATCCACTCTCCCAAATCTACAATTAACCGACTTTCTTCAGCAATAGCAATAAACTGGTCAGGTCTAATATTTCCTAGTTCCGGATTATACCAACGCATCAAAGCCTCAGCCCCAACAATTTGAGCAGTAGCCAGATTAATAAAAGGCTGATACACCACAGATAGTTCATCTCTGTTTATGGCATGACGAAGGTGATTTTCAATGATAATGCGACTTTGAGCCTCATCATTCATATTTTGGGTAAAAAATGCGAAAACATTACGACCTTCCTGCTTGGCTGCATACATACCCGTATCTGCATTTCTCACTAATGTACTGGCATTATTGCCATCTTGGGGATAACTAGCAATGCCAATACTGGCTGATATAAATGCTTCTTCACCGCACAAATTAAAGGGTTCACCCAATACACCTAAGACCTGAGTAGCAATATACTCAGCCTGTATCAGGTCATCTAAGTTGGGGATAATCACTAAAAACTCATCACCACCAAGTCGCCCTACTGTATCAGTTGTGCGGAGACATCCTTTCAATCTCATCCCCGCTTCTTTTAACAAAAAATCTCCCAATTCATGACCTAGGGTATCGTTAATATTTTTAAAGTGATCTAGGTCAATAAACATCACCGCTACGTTACTATGATTAGCTTGAGCCTGGATAATTGCTTGTCGCAGTCTTTCAAAAATTAAAGTCCGGTTCGGTAGGTCTGTGAGAGCATCATAGTTGGCTTGATGGGCTAAAATTTCCTCATTATGTTTCTGTTGAGTAATATCTTCTTTAACTCCGATAAAGTGGGTAATATAACCTTCCTCATCTCGCATCGGACATATAGAAGCGTGTTCCCAGAAGAGTTCTCCGTTTTTTCTCTTATTGTGAAACTCCCCAGACCACTGCTTACCTGATGTAATCTGTTTCCATAACACATCATATTCTGGTTCTGTGGTGTAGCCAGATTTAAGGATGCGAGGATTTTGACCCATTACCTCTGCTGCTTTATATCCGGTGATTTCTTCAAATTTGGGGTTCACATACTGAATATCCCCCTCGGAGTCCGTAATCACAATGGAGACGGGACTTTGATCGCAAGCGCGGGAAAACATTTTCAGTTGATCTTCGGTTTTTTTGAAGTCGGTAATATCTGTTAATGATGCTAGATAGGCTGTTTCCTGTTCCCAAGAAATTTCTACTACTCGCATACGGACGATTTTTAGCTTACCATCATGTCTGAAGATTTCTAATTCGGTTGATTCTTTAGTCACTAAGGGAATACCTATCATTTCCCCTTCGAGTTCCCTGGCTTGGCGACCGAATAAAGCCTCGGCGGCGGGGTTAATGAATAGGGCGCGCCCTTCACAGTCTACTACTACTAAACCGTTGGTGCTGGTGCTGATGATGGTTCTCAGACGGGCTTCGCTTTCCCTTAGCGCGGCTTCCGCTGTGATGGAAGGGTTAGCGATTTGGTGACTGTCTATCTCTTGGATAATGCTGGTGATATGGGTGATTTTATTATGACGATCGCTCACTGGAGTCGATTGTTGGCTCACCCAGTGCATAGAACTATCTGGTTGTATAATTCGATAGTTCAATCTGTAATTCTGTTGAGTAAATAAAGATTGGCTATAGGTTTGCACCCAACTATATAGATCATCTATATAAATGTGGTTCAAAAAATCTTCAAAATTTATTGATACATTCTGCGGATTTTCCCCTAAAATATGATATAATTGATCCGATATAATCATTTCTCCGGTGTTCATATTTAAACACCAACTTCCGGTTTTGGTCAGGGCTTGAACTTCCTCTAGGTGCTGCTGCTGTAGCTGCTGTCGTTCGGCTTTCCGGTGACGCAGGGTAATATCTTCACAGATGGCGATCGCTCTTAAATCCCCCCAGTCTTGACTATCCATTGGGTAGAGTTTCAGGCAAAACCATTGGGTGATATCATCTTTGGCGATCGCAATTTCTTCGACTATTTCTGATTGATTAGTAGCAGCTTGAGGCGATCGCTTTCTCAGCCAGGTGTCAATTTCTGAGGGTATTTCCGAATTGACCACTAAGGTTTCATGGGCTTTCCTATTGCCAAAAATAACTTGATGTTCTTGATTAAGTACGAGGATGGGGATATTAATAGCATTAAAAATTCTCTGGATTTCGCTGGCTTTAATATGATTAATATTTTCGTGGAGACTCCCATCAAAATATTGGTCAATAATAGTCTGATATTTACGCTGTTTTTCTTGGGCGAAAATTTGCCGGTCAAAGGCTGTAAAGAAATCCCCGACTACTTGGGCAAATAGCTGTTCCTGTTCGACTCTAAATTCTCCTAACTTAATCAGATTTAAATAGCATTGTCTATATTGTTGGAGAGTTTCCACCATTTCGGCGGCGGAGATATCCGTATTGGCTTCCGGTGACAGAGCGATCGCACTTATTCCCCCCAGCGCCTGTAAATGTTCTTCCATATCAGAAACTAAATATTCTGGGGTGAGACCTGCAGTCATCTCAATTAATAGTAGGGAAATGCGGGAAGTTAAACCCTGCACGGAGCGTAAATGAGTTATAATTGATGGTTTAGTCGTCTGACCCAAACACTGGAGTAACTGCATTACCATCCATTCTTGGTGGCTAACAATCAGTCTGTGTAGGGGTTCCACTAAACTCGCTCCTAATTGTCCTGAAGCGATCGCATAACGTCCGTGCTGAGGAATTGATGTTTTCATAAGTTCATACTTAAAGCTAATTTTATCCCATCTCCAATCCTTCCTAAAATCCAGAATTTTTAATCATAAAATCCCTCCCGATATATACTTATTAAGCCCTAGCAGTAATACTGATTGTCCTAAGTTTGGCTTGAATAATCAGTGATCCCTATCTACCCCAAGACAATATATATCTGGTCAATGGCCAGATACTGCTTCCAAATCAGTAGACCTGACATAGCATTCATTTCCATCTTATCTTATTTTGATAACAGTTAGAATTTCCAGCAAATGGACTCCCTAAAGCCTAGTTGATGCTTTGGCTGGGGCTAAAATTTAATAAAAATTTAACAGTGCTTAATATTTATTCATATAGCCTTTCGGATTAACCTAGGCTACAGCCACTCACCCCAAACCCCTCACCCAAAAAGGAAGAGGGGTTTTAGACTGTGCTGGACAGAGCGGAAATCTGCTATATATCATGTAAGGGCGATCGCTCCCCAGTCCCTCCGCAGTCTTAGGATGATTTGACAATTATCATATCAAAAAAAGCCCACCTCTCTCTGTAGTCGAGGGGTAGGGAGAGGGGAGAGGGGAGAGGGGCAGATTTTCCTAAAACTGCTATAGTGAAGTGTAAAATCACTAAATCTGTGCGATGTCTATAGCTAGTCAGGAATTATCCCAGACATCAAAACCTCTGAACTTAGAGGAAATAGCCACCGTCGCCGCCAACAGTAACCTATGTACTTGGGACGACCTAGATCAATCTGTCCGTGCTAACCTCGAAGCTGCGATCGCCCCCGGTTCAGCTATTCAATGCGTTCTGTATCCCCCCACTCAGGAGGAATTAGCTGCAATAACCGCCTATGCGGCACAGCACCAGTTAGGAATTTTACCCTTTGGGAAAGGTAGCAAAATTACCTGGGGAAACCCGGTCAAAAACCCCTCTATTGCTATTAGTACCCAGAACATGAATCGCTTAGTTGAACACGCAGTGGGAGACCTAACGGTAACGGTAGAAGCGGGAATGGGATATGGGGAACTTCAGCAAATTCTGGCTAAACAGGGACAATTCCTAGCTTTTGACCCCTGCTATCAGGATGATGCTACTATTGGCGGAATTATTGCTACTGGAGATAGTGGTTCTCTGCGTCATCGATATCGGGGTATCCGCGATCTGCTGCTGGGAATTTCTTTTGTCCGGTCTGATGGTAAAATTGCTAAAGCTGGGGGTCGGGTAGTTAAAAATGTGGCGGGTTATGACTTGATGAAGTTGCTAACGGGTTCCGTCGGAACTTTGGGCATTATTACTCAAGTTACCCTGCGTTTATATCCCTGTTTAGAAGCATCAAATACTGTCGTGTTAACAGGAGATTCAGATGCGATCGCTACTGGTTTTAAAACTATCTTAGCCTCGGCTTTGACTCCGGTGGCTATGGATTTAATGTCGCCGCAATTAGTCGATCGCCTGTCTGGGGTAGAATCGATGGGTTTGGCTGTCAGATTTCAAAGTATCCGGGAAAGTGTCGAACTACAAAGCGATCGCTTGGTAGAATTAGCCAATCAACTTCATTTAAACTCAACTATTATCAGAGAAAATGACGGGGATTTTTGGCAGCAATTAAAACAGCACATTTGGCAAGGTTCCCATAGCGATCGCATCATCTGTAAAGTCGGCATCACTCCCACCGAGGCGGCGACAACTTTGGCGAAATGTCAAACTCCCGCCGTCATTCATGGTAGCAGTGGGTTGGGATTCATCCGATTTGATCAGACTCAACCAGATAGGTTGCAAAATCTGCGGCAGTGGTGTAATAATCAAGGTGGTTTCCTGTCGGTTTTAGAAGCACCATTAGCCATTAAACAACAAATAGAAGTTTGGGGATACAGGGGAAATGCCTTAGACCTCATGGCTAAGATTAAGCAGCAATTTGACCCCCAAAATATTCTGAATTATCAGCGATTTATTGCTGGTCTTTAAATGCTCGATTGTTCGGCGAATTAACTCCGTAGTTTAATCATAAATACCATTAAGATGCAAACTTTTGATCAGTCCTCCGAGACCAATTTAAATCAAATTCCCGCCAAAGAAAGCAACTTTTTAGACCAAAACCCCCACCTAGAACCCTCGGCAAATTTTCCGGGATTTGACCAGAATAATCCGCCGCCGCCAGACTTAATTAATACCTGTGTTCATTGTGGGTTTTGTTTAGCCACCTGTCCTAGTTATCGGGTAATAGGTAAAGAAATGGACTCCCCCAGGGGTAGAATTTACCTGATGGATGCTATTAATAAGGGAGAAGCACCCCTTGCTAAAGCCACCAGCGAACATTTTGATAGCTGCTTGGGTTGTTTAGCCTGCGTCACCACCTGTCCTTCTGGGGTTCAATATGACCGACTCATCGCCGCCACCCGTCCCCAGGTGGAAAGAAATGTTCCCCGAAATTTAGGCGATCGCTTAATTCGCACATTGATTTTCAGCTTATTTCCCTATCCCGACCGTCTGCGTCCCCTGTTAGTTCCCCTGTATTTATATCAAAAATTAGGGATTAAAAACCTCGTGCGGTCTACGGGATTATTACCGAAAATCTCCCCCCGACTGGCGGCGATGGAATCAATTTTGCCGGAAATTAACTCTAGTGCTTTTCAGGACAATTTACCCACAGTCATTCCCGCACAAGGGGAAAAACGCTATCGAGTCGGGATGATTTTAGGTTGTGTACAAAGGCTATTTTTCTCCCCGGTAAATGAAGCCACCGCTAGGGTATTAACAGCTAATGGTTGCGAGGTGATTATCCCTAAATCCCAAGGCTGTTGTGCCGCACTTCCTGAACACCAAGGACAAACTGAACAATCCCATGTTTTGATTAAACAAATGATTGATAGTTTTGCTGACACTGGGGTTGATGCTATTATTATTAATGCCGCCGGTTGTGGTCATACTTTAAAAGAATATGGTCACATTATGAGGGATGATCCCGAATATCGAGACAAGGCGAAAGAATTTGCAGGTAAAGTCCGCGATGTACAGGAGTTTTTAGCGGAAGTGGGGTTAACGGCGCATTTATCTCCTTTGGTGGAAGGGGAAGATTTAACTATTGTATATCAGGATGCTTGTCACCTGTTACACGGACAAAAAATTAGCATTCAACCGAGGGAGTTATTAACCCAAATTCCTGGGGTAAAATTGCGAGAACCTGTCGATGCGGCTTTGTGTTGCGGTAGCGCGGGGGTTTATAATATGTTACAGCCAGAAGTGGCGGATGAGTTAGGACAGCAAAAGGTACAAAATCTGCTGAATACTGGGGCGACTGTAATTGCTTCGGCTAACCCAGGGTGTTCTTTGCAAATTAAGAAGCATCTGGAATTACAAGGAAAGCAGGTTACTCTCAAGCATCCTATGGAGTTGTTAGATGATTCGATTCGAGGGGTGAAAATTTAATTCTGAGATTAGGAAAACCTAATTAACACAGGTGCGTCAGTTCAGAATTATCCGGTTCTTATTTATTTTTATCGGTCTGACGCACCCTACAGGGGGTGAAAATTTAATTCTGAGATTAGGAAAACCTAATTAACACAGGTGCGTCAGTTCAGAATTATCCGGTTCTTATTTATTTTTATCGGTCTGACGCACCCTACAATTATCAATTATCAGGTGGGACGCAGAAGACGATCGCTTATGGATTTTTCATGGTTTCCACAAAGTCTTCCACCGAGTTGAGATGATGCTGAAGCTGTTTGACTAGGGGTGGGATGGCTTCGAGGTTTTGTTGGGTGGCGAGGTTTTCTAACTCCTGAGATATGGCGGGAATGTGGAAGACACCAGAATTGGCGCTAGACCCTTTGAGGGCGTGTGCTTGCTGTTTAATGTCGGCAAAATTTGAGGTATTAATCGCTTTATTGATGGTGTCAATTCGTTGTTGTGCTTGATTAATAAAGGTTGTTAAGAGACGATATTTATACTCGGTTTTTCCCTTAAATAACTTATTGAGGCGATCGCTATCAACGGGACAATCAACCGGACTATCTAAAAGTCGGTGATCATGGGCTTTGGTGGGTGTTTGATTTCGGATTTCCAGACAAACGGGAACCCAACGATTAATCAAGTTTACTAAAGCCTGTAAATCAATAGGTTTAGTGATGTAGTCATCCATTCCCGCTTCTATACAGCGATCGCGATCGGAAGGCATTACACTAGCAGTTAAAGCGATAATAATAGGAGGTCGTTGGGAGTTTTGGCGACGGCGAATTCTGGCGGTAGTTTCATAACCATCTAAAATCGGCATCTGACAATCCATTAAAATTAAATCATAATGCTGTGTTTCCAAATGTTGTAAAACTGCTTCTCCGTCGCACACAGCATCAGCGGTATAACCTAATTGTTGCAGTTGAGTCAAAACCACTTCCTGATTAACTAAGTCATCCTCAGCTAGGAGAATTTTTAGAGGTATAAAAGCCTTCAGCTTATCCTCAAAGGTGGGGAGATGACAAGATGGTGGTGTGGGAGTTTTGGGAAAGGACGATCGCATCAATATATCATCCCAAGATTGTTCAAGGCGATCGTCTAAATTAGGGATATCAAGTTGGAGGGAATTGGCGAAACTTCGCAGCAATCGTAGGGGGGCGATCGGCTTGACTAGATATACAAAATTCCCTAAATTTAAAACCTGTTCGGCGCGATTACGCTGACTAATACCACTCATTAAGATTAACCGAGTTTGGGAATCACTAGAGGTTTTATAAAGCTGTCCTAGTAATTTAGCACCATCGCGGTCTAGCAACTCCAAATCCATGAGAATCAGATGATATGGGGAACCTTCAGCCTGTTGATGATGCCATTTATCTAAGGCGATTTTAGCGGTCTCTGCTGCATCGACTTGTATACCCCATGGCTGAGTTATGCAGCTAACTGACTGCCTAACTAAACTACTTTTATCAACTACCAATAACTTCAGATTTTCTAATTCTTTTGGCGCGGTAATTTCTGACAATTCCGATGGCAAAAAATTGGCAGTAAACCAGAAAATAGAACCGTCTCCTTCTTGACTATTAACCCCGATTTCACCCCCCATTAAATTCACCAAGTGCTGACAGATTGATAAACCTAATCCCGTGCCACTATATTGACGATTGGTGGCGGAACTAGCGGGCGAAAAAGGCTGAAATAATTGGGGTTGAAGTTCATCAGAAATCCCCAGACCTGTATCTTCTATGGAAAAGTAAATATTAATCTGATCTTGATTAATTAATCGGGGAGTAAGTCTGATAATAATATGACCGGATTGGGTAAATTTAATCGCATTATTTACCAAGTTAATGAGAACCTGTTGTAAACGCATCCCATCACCTTTTAAATATCTGGGAATATTCGGTTCCAACAAAATAATTAGTTCTAGTTGTTTATCCTCAGCTTTCACCGACAAAAGATCCACAACGGTTTCTAGGCAATCTTGTAAATCAAAGTCATGGGATTCTAGGTGAGTTTCTCCGGCTTCTAGTTTGGATAAATCCAGAATTTCGTTAATGACGGTTAATAGATGTTTGGCACGACGATAAATGGTTGGGGTGTAATCTTTTTGTTGGGGTGTGAGATGAGTTTGCATTAATAATTCAACCATCCCCAAAACTCCACTCATGGGGGTGCGAATTTCATGACTCATTTGCGCTAAAAATCGAGACTTGAATTGAACGGCATCTAAAGCAGCGTTGCGAGTTTCGACTAGATTATTTAAGGGGATAATCACTAAAATGATTCCGCCAACTTCTCCAGAATTACGATACCAAGGTCCCACAGTCCAACCATGATAAATCAGAGAACCATCCTCACGAATCCAGGAATCCTCTAAAGCCGACACTTTTTCGCCGCGCAAGGCTTTTTGATGGGCTAACTTCCAGTCATTTTTGCAGTCAGGAAATACATCATAATGACTTAAACCAATTAATGAGTACATCTGGGGCTTTAAATGCTGAATCCATCCCTCTGAATAAGCCAGGTATCGCATTTCTGGATCAAACATGGCGATGGGTAGGGGAAGGTAGGATATCAATTTTTGTAGTCGTTCACATTCTAATTCTTCCTGACATGAACCATCTGGACTACAGGCTACGGCTTCCCCGGTGACGATCGCACCTAAAATATCCCCGCAATAATTACGCCAAGGAACTATTTTGAAATGAACTTGCTGTTGTCGTCGGTCACTACCCAATAGGATATGATGCACATGAACTGGCTGTTGCGTGGCGATCGCTTCGAGATAGCGGAATTTAATCCCATCACGCACTGATTCTGGTAAACATAGCATCCAATAATTGCGATCTATGACTTCTTCGCGTCGATAGCCGGAAATTTCCTCGGCGGCATGATTCCACTCGACAATCTTGCCCTCTAAAGATAGTACAATTACAATACAACCCATCTGCTGTAGGAAAGACGGCGATCGCTTGATAGTGTCTCTTCTTTCGGGGCTTTCGGGTTTTCGCCATTTCACTAAGGTTAAACTGGCGACCATACTAATCATGGCGCTAACACTAAGGGTAAGGACTAACGGATCGGGGGTTGGGTGGAGTTGGAAGAAACATTGACTGACGCACTCTTTAGCGGTTAGGGTTGATCCATAGTAGGTAGCCCTGTAGGGTGGGTCAGAGGCGGTAAATGCCAAGAATAACCTGATAATTCCCCTCTGAGCGACCTTTTCGGCTTGATTGATAGTGATGCCACGATATAATCTAGCTATAGGCTGTAACATAAGTTCAAGATTAACATAGTCGAGGTTAAACTGGGACACTAGATCGTCTCCCCAGCCACAAGGCGAAAATTAAGGCGGAAAATTCAAGTTTTCCACCGGGGGACATTTGGCTAAACTTGCTGTTTGTGTTGCGGGTTTTGGGGCGGAAAGCTCCATTGGTCCGTCCGTGAATTGTAGGGACGGGTTCACAAATAACCTGCTGGAAATAGTCGCCCGTAGGAACCCTTACTTACTAGGAATCCCCGCCCCTTTAGACTGGGGAGGATGTCAATATGGAGAGGATTTGATGAATCAGTATCAACACTTTCTGAAAATTAAGACCCAGGGGAAATCTCTGGCTAAAATTACCCGTTATATTCAGGAAGCTGTGGAAAAATCTCAGATCCAAACGGGTCTTTGTACGGTTTTTATCCGCCATACTTCTGCTAGTCTCATTATCCAGGAAAATGCAGATCCTGATGTGTTAGAAGACCTGGAAAATTTCCTATCTAAATTAGTGCCAGAAGGAGATTACTACATCCACAGCGCGGAAGGACCCGACGATATGCCTGCCCATATTCGTAGTGTTTTAACTAATACATCTGAACAAATCCCCATCTCCCAAGGACGGCTAGTATTAGGAACTTGGCAAGGGCTATATCTGTGGGAACATCGCCGCCGTGGCTCCTATCGAGAACTGGTGGTTCATATTACGGGAAATTAGTCAATATCTGATTAATTAACAACTGTTAAATCATAATGGAGAGCGACTATGAAAATTGAATTTTTGCCTGATAAGGTGACTGTGGAAGCTGAACCAGGAGAACCTATATTAGAAGTGGCTAATCGGGCGGGAGTTTCAATCCCGACGGGGTGTTTAATGGGTTCGTGTCACGCCTGCGAGGTGGAATTAGATGATGGAGAAATTATCTGCTCTTGTATTAGTTCGGTACCAGCGGGAAAGGAAAAAATGACTATTAATCTCTATTGTGATCCGGCTTGGTAGAAGGTGAGTTAAGCTGTCGGATAATGATGGCGATCGCCCCTAAACCCAGTAACCCTAATAAGCCGGCTAAGGGGTTGCCATCAATGCCAGTTAACCAGGGGGGAACTGTTCCTAAATTAGTGGTTAATTCCCCCACATTTATGATATAATAAGCACCAACTAAACCGCCGTGTAAGCCGATAGCTAATCCCAAAGAACCGTGAGGATTATTAGGGGTGCGAGTGGCATCTTTTGCCCAAACTAAAATTATCCCTAATAGCAATAAACCGGGAAATTGTAACCAGGTTCGCACAATTTCTTCCCAAGGTTTGATAAAGTGGAGTAGGGCGAATATAACACTACTCACCCACAGAGATTTTACCGGGGAATAATCCCGCCGTAGTTCCTCTAGTAACCAACCTCTAAACAACAATTCCTCAGCAAAGCCTATCCCCAAAGATACCAATAAACTCTCCATGAGAATGAGCGGGAAATTAGCGGGGAAAGGTTCCCACCTTAGCCAGCCCAACCAAGTGGCGATCGCAAATATTCCCAGAACCCCAACCCAACCCCAGCCTAAACCAATTAACAAACCCTCACCGCTGCGGCGACTAATTTCCAGACCACAAACCCGCAAATAACGAGGCTGACCATAAACGGATTTTCCCCACCATTGCAGTAAAATCAAAAACTGGCAATATAGCAAAACTAAGGTAATGATACTCACCCAATTGGGGTCGCCCCCTAGCCAATAAATGGGAATAGCCAGGGGAAGCCAAATTAGCAGCAATAGAATCACAAACAGCCCCAACCGAACCGGGACAGGGCGGCGGACTAGGTTAGATAGATTAAACAATTAAACAAGCGATCGCGCGTTGCAGTTGAAATCATGCTCCATCAGAGCAGTCTACCACTATTCGTCAGGCTCTATGGTACTGGTCAAG
Organism: Arthrospira sp. PCC 8006; assembly: GCF_046480465.1. NCBI lineage: Bacteria > Bacillati > Cyanobacteriota > Cyanophyceae > Oscillatoriales > Microcoleaceae > Arthrospira > Arthrospira sp. PCC 8006. Next base: position 3,744 of record NZ_PKGG01000018.1, on the reverse strand, counting down.
CCATGATTTTTTAAAGTTTCACAATAAAACTCAGCGTGTTCGAGGGCGCAGGTAATCACCAAAGCCAACCCATTAGTGTGAGCCTCCATCATAATACTAACAGCTTGGGGTTGAGTCAGGCCGGGAACGGTACTCATAAGTACCTGCACCACATACTCCATGGGGTTATGGTCATCATTATGGAGCAGAACCCGATAGCGTGGCGCTAACTTTCGATTTGTAGAAGTCTTTTCTACGGTTTGGGTTGACACAGAACCATCTCCTCCGTTTACAAAGGTACAGTGATAGGGGAATTTATGGATACCAAAGCAGGCCAAAGCCATAATCAGACCATCAGGCTATTGAAGGCTGGCTAGACTCAGCCCAATTCCTGATCAAGTTGACAATAACTTAGCGAGGCGCTGCTAACCAATAGCTTAACAAGCCCCTCCCATTAAGTGCAACCCAGAAGCCACAACTCACCAGTCACAACTAGAATGGTTAATAATAAGACAGATAGATAACTCAAAACCATCATTCATGCAGAACAGTACATTACTCCTAACCAAAGAACTCCCTAACCTGACCTACTCCCCCCTATTAGACCGCTTTGATGACAGTTGGGAAGCACCCCTGTCTACCCTCCTAGGCTTGGGACGCGCTGCTGGGGCTGACCTGGTAGAATTTTTCCTAGAGCGCAATAATGTGATCAGTTGCTTGGCTGAAGATGACGGCATTACGGGGGTTTCCCCCAGTCTATCTTTAGGGGCGGGTATTCGGGTCTTTAAGGGGAATGCAGATTGTTATGTGAGTACCAATGATTTATCCTTTAGCGGCTTGCGTACAGCCCTAGAAAAAGCCTTGTCTATCATGGGTTTACAGCTTCCTGGAGCGGTGGGATTCGTTCCTTCGGTCAATTTGGAACTATTGCGGGATTACGCGACCTCTAAGGGCAAAGAAGGCTGGCTGGCTGAATGTAGTTCCATGCAAGAGATGGGGGATATCCTGTTGGCAGCTAACGCCCAACTACTCAAAAAGGCTAACCATGTTCAATCTCGGCGCGCGTCCTATTTCCGAGATTGGCAAGAGGTTCTGGTGGCCGCTAGTGATGGCACTTTTGCCCGGGATGTGCGATTGACTCAATCTCAGGTTTCGTTTATCCTATGTGCAGATGGCGAACATCGCTGTTCGATCAGTAAACGTGGCGGTAGTACCAGTCGCCCGGATGGGTTGCGAAGTTGGGACTATGAAACTGATGCGGAAGATATGGCAGAATCTGCGGGTAAAATGCTTTATGCGGATTATGTGGAGTCTGGCTATTATCCGGTGGTGATGGCTAACCGCTTCGGTGGGGTGATTTTCCACGAAGCCTGTGGGCATTTACTGGAAACTACCGCTATTGAAACAAAAACAACTCCTTTTGCTGATAAGAAGGGTGAGAAAATTGCCCACGAAAATCTGACGGCTTGGGATGAGGGTCTGTCGGAGCAGGCATTTGGCACTATCGATATGGATGATGAGGGAATGCCTGCCCAGCGTACTCTATTAATTGAAAATGGTATCCTGAAAAATTTTCTGTGCGATCGCGCTGGGGAAAGACGCACAGGAAATCCTAGAACCGGAAGCGGTCGCCGCCAAAACTACACATATTCACCAGCCAGCCGGATGCGTAATACTTATATTGCGCCGGGTGAGTATTCTGTTGATGACCTATTTGCATCAGTCGATCGCGGTTTGTACTGTAAAAAAATGGGTGGCGGTAGTGTCGGCGATACCGGAAAGTTTAACTTTGCGGTGGAGGAGGCTTATCTCATCGAAAATGGTAAACTTACTAAGCCTCTCAAAGGTGCAACTTTAATCGGTTACGCTACGGAAATTATGAACAATATTTCTATGTCTTCCCAGGATATCGGACTGGCGGCGGGGTTCTGCGGTTCGGTCAGCGGTAGCGTCTATGTGACGGTCGGACAACCTCATATTAAGGTTGATGGTATTACTGTGGGAGGAAGATAAATGGCGGGGTCGGGTTTTCGGGTGTGATCAATTTTTCGATCTTCCGTTAACCCGCCTTGATAAGGTTCTGGGAATTTAACTCTGAGTTCTTTGGTGAAACAGTAATTACAACAAAGCAGCGATTAATTAGATAGATGATGAATACTGACAGTTTGATTAGCCAAGTTAAAGATTCGGCGAGTAAATTGGGAATCAAAAAATTTGATGTGTTTGGTGCGACGGTAGAATCGAGTAGCGCTCAAGTTAATCAAGGGGTTCCTAAACAGGTGAAAGCCTCCCATCGTTCTAGTATTATGGTGAGGGTGTGGAATGGCGATCGCTCTTTGGGGGTGACTTCTACTAATGACACGACTCCCAAGGGTTTGGAGTTGGCTTTGCAAACGGCATCGGAAGCTAGTAACTTTGGGGCGAAAGAACATATCCCCGATTTTAGTCCTTTGGCTACTTCTCCGATACAAGAAATGGGCGATCGCACTGCGGAAGCTGCCCCTATGGATACCCTGTTAGAAACTTTACTGGAGGCGGAACAAAAGTTATTAAATAGCCATCCGGCAATTGTGGGAGTTCCCTATAATGGGTTGTCACAACGGGATTTAGTCCGGTTTTATGTGAACAGTGAGGGGGCTTTACGACAAGAACATCTTTCTTATGCCTCGATTTATCTATATAGCAAAACAGAAGAAGATGGTAAAAAGCCTCGCAGTGCGGGTGCTTACCGTTTGGGTCGCAGTTTGGAACAGTTGGATATTGAGGGATGCTTACAGGAAACCACGGCGAAAACTATCAGTCATCTGAATTATGAAAAGATGACATCGGGGCGCTATCTAGTGATGTTTTCCCCAGAGGCTTTTCTGAGTATGTTGGCGGCGTTTTCTAATATTTTTAATGCCCAGAGTGTGTTAGACCGCCAGAGTTTGTCTACTGTGGAATCAATTGGGACGGCGATCGCTTCTCCGATGTTATCGGTTAGTGATTACGAATTGCATCATAAAAATATCGCAGCGACTACCTTTGATAGTGAGGGAACACCGACGGGAGAAGTGCCGCTAATTAAGGAGGGTGTATTGACTAACTTTCTCCATAGTTCGATTACCGCCCGCCGCCTGAATGCTCAACCTACTGGGAATGGTAATATGGGGGCGAAAGTGTCGGTGAGTCCGAATTTCTTTTGTGTGGCTCCGGGAAGTGCTGAAAATGGCGGATCTTACAACATTGATACGGCTGATAATGTGATCTGGATTGATGAGTTGCACGCCCTCCATTCGGGAGTACAGTCTCTACAAGGCTCGTTTTCTTTACCCTTTGATGGTTGGATGATTAAAGGAGGCGATCGCATTAGTATTGAGTCCGCTACGGTGGCTGGAGATATTAAACAACTACTCAAGTCTATTGTCTGTGTGGAATCAGAAGTTAAACTCACAGATGGCGGCGTTTCTCCTCGGGTTTGGGTGGAAGGATTATCGATTACCGGGGAAGGATGATATTTACCCAATTTCCGGGGGAAATTTCGGCTCTAGTGGCGGCGTTATTTTGGGCGATCGCATCAGTGATTTATGCTAATGTCGGCACCCAAATTCCTCCCTTGGGTTTGAATCTGATTWAAGGCGGAATTGCGATCGGTCTATTATTGCTCACCATCACCCTCCAGTCGGGGGGTGAATTGCCCGAATTTTCCCCCTGGGTATTCGGCTTGCTTCCCCTCAGTGGCATTATCGGTATAGGTATCGGAGAMACCGCTTTTTTTAMMACCCT
>NZ_PKGG01000242.1:0-7078 GCF_046480465.1 Arthrospira sp. PCC 8006 | reverse complement strand
ACCAACCATCAAAACCTGAATTCGCTTAGACATAAAAAATCATAAACCCAACCCTTGAATTATAATGGTCATTCAACTGATAGACCAATCGATAAGTTATCCCTAATATCAAACCATGACCACACAACCCCGCCATTACCATATCACCACTTTCGGATGTCAAATGAACAAAGCCGACTCCGAACGCATGGCAGGCATTTTAGACGAAATGGGGTTAACCTTCGTTGAGGACCCAAACCAAGCTGATATCGTGCTTTACAACACCTGTACCATTCGCGATAACGCGGAACAGAAAGTCTACTCCTACCTGGGGAGACAAGCGAAACGGAAACAGGAAAATCCGAACCTGACCCTAATTGTAGCGGGATGCGTCGCCCAACAGGAAGGAGAAGCGCTGCTGCGTCGGGTTCCTGAACTTGATTTGGTCATGGGACCCCAACACGCCAACCGTCTCCAAGACCTATTAGAACAAGTCTTTGAGGGTTCCCAGGTGGTGGCGACTGAACCGATTAATATTGTGGAAGACATCACCAAACCCCGCCGAGATAGCAATATCACCGCCTGGGTGAATGTGATTTATGGTTGCAATGAACGCTGTACCTATTGCGTAGTTCCCAACGTCCGAGGAACCGAACAGTCCCGCACCCCGGAAGCTATCCGGGCGGAAATCGAAGAATTAGCGAGGGCGGGTTATAAAGAAGTTACACTGCTGGGACAAAATATTGATGCCTATGGCCGCGACCTCCCCGGTTCTACGCCAGACGGTCGCCACCAACACACTTTGACAGACCTGCTCTATTATGTGCATGACATACCGGGTATTGAGCGTATCCGTTTCGCTACGAGTCATCCTCGCTATTTTACAGAAAGATTAATTCGCGCCTGTGCGGAACTTCCGAAGGTGTGCGAACATTTCCATATCCCGTTTCAGTCGGGAGATAATGATGTGCTAAGGGCGATGGCGCGGGGATACACCCATGAAAAATATCGTCGGATTATTAATACTATTCGCGAGTATATTCCCGATGCGTCAATTAGTGCTGATGCGATCGTGGGGTTTCCGGGAGAAACAGAGGCGCAGTTTGAGAATACCCTAAAACTGGTTGATGATATTGGTTTTGACCTGTTGAACACGGCGGCTTATTCCCCCCGTCCGGGAACTGGGGCGGCGTTGTGGGAAAATCAGCTTTCGGAGGAGGTGAAGGCCGATCGCCTACAACGGTTAAATCGACTGGTGAATGTGAAGGCTATGGAGAGATCGGAAAGATACCGCGATCGCATTGAGGAGGTATTAGTGGAAGGCACAAACCCCAAAGACCCCAGCCAGGTGATGGGACGTACCCGTGGTAATCGTCTGACGTTTTTTAAAGGGAATTTGGCGGAACTCTCAGGTGAACTGGTGAAAGTGAAGATTATAGAGGTGCGGGCATTTAGCCTCACCGGAGAACCTATTGAGTTATATGTGACGCTATGAATACTAAAACTTTTAAAACAATCGGTTTTGTCTCTCTGCTGGGGCTGGTTTGGGTAAGTGCGATCGCCTGCCAGAAAAACCCTCAAGCCCAAAGTAATGCGGTTCAGGTGGCCCCAGCCGGTCCTGTACCTACAGTAATTCAAAATCCCCCTTCTCTGGCGCAACCGGGTCAGGGGGGTATGAATTTACCGAAACCCAGAGATAATGGTGATTATACCCGTTCAACTCATACCACCTGGGAAGTGACAGACAGAGACCCCAACGGTTTAAACTGTCGCATGGCTAATAATCTCAGCAGCTATGATCAACTTCTGGCTAACCAGGGTCAGGTGACTATGAATATCAAAAACTGGCCAGTAGTGGGGACTATCAAACAAGGACAGGATTTTGAGATTAATCTGGGTCCGGCAGGATTTGGTATTGTTTATGATAACGAAAACCAACCCTGGATGTATGTTGAACGTACTGATGAACAAGGGGCGGCGAGTAATTGTTTTGTGCGGGCTAACCATCGCTTTGTACAACCGATCGCCACTCAGAATGTCTTGTGATTAAGACGTAGCAACACCCCAGCGGAGATTGGTGCTAATTTTCAAAGAGTTTCATGACATCGGCGATCGCCATGCGAGAATAAGCCCCCAAGGTGAGAGGGGAGGTGTGATCATGTTCAAGGTGATCCGCCGCCGCACAGGCGATCATCGCCGCATTATCAGTGCAGAATTTCATCGGAGGGAACAAAACCCTTAAATGGTTTTCCGTAGCTGCTTCCTGTAACAAATGACGGAGGCGACTGTTAGCAGCTACTCCCCCCCCAACGGTAATAGTATCCAATTGGTAATTGAGGGCGCAGGCGATCGCTCGTTTGGTTAACCCCCTGGCAACTGTGTCCTGAAAGCTGGCTGCGAGGTCTGCCACGGGCAGTTCTCCCCCTTTTTGGTTTAATTTATCCACCAAACGTAAGACAGCCGTTTTCAGGCCGCTAAAGCTGGAATCATAGGGATGATAGCCGCCCCCAGGTAGGGAAATGCGACCCTCTGGGAGAGGGAAGGCTTGGGGGTTGCCACTGGCTGCAAGGCGATCGATAACCGGGCCCCCTGGATAACCGAGGTTGAGTAAACGAGCCACCTTATCAAAGGCTTCTCCCGCCGCATCATCGCGGGTTTGACCCAAAGTTTCATACTGACCACAACCGATGACCCGAATTAAACTGGTGTGGCCCCCAGAAACTAATAAACACAGAAAGGGTGGTTTTAAATCGGGTTCACTGAGATAGGAGGCGTAGATGTGACCTTCTAGGTGATGGATTCCTAAAAATGGCTTCTGGTGAACCATGGCTAAACTTTTGGCTGCTGTGATTCCCACTAATAGCGCTCCTACTAACCCCGGAGCGCAGGTAGTAGCGATCGCATCAATATCAGTCCAGTCCAGATCAGCTTCCATGAGTGCTTGAGTAATTAGGGGGTTGACCATTTCCAAATGTTGCCGCGAAGCCACCTCCGGCACTACCCCCCCATAGGGGCGATGGATAGGGATTTGAGAGGCCACCACATTACTGTAAACTTCACGATTCTTTACAATTGCTACCCCAGTTTCGTCACAACTTGTTTCAATTGCTAAAACTGTTGCCATTGGCTGATAAATTTAATCAAATGATTGAGTTACATCTAGTAGCTTATCCCCACAACGAGATTAAATGGGTGTCAAGAGTCTAAATTCAAAGTAAGATGGCTCCTAAGTCCTTAATCCGTTGGGATTGTACAAAAAACTTATTGTTTTGTAACAAAAGGAAACAAATCTATGCGACGATTGTTGGCTCTAGTTCTCGCTCTCGGTCTTTGGTTCGGTGGTAGCGCAGCAGCCGAGGCTTATAACCTGACTCCCTGCTCTGATTCGGCCGCATTTCAGCAACGGGCCCAAACTTCTATCGCCCGCAGTGCTAACCCAGACCAAGCCAAAGCTCGGTTCGAGCGCTATTCCCAAGAACTCTGTGGCGAAGATGGCCTACCTCACCTGATTGTAGATGGTAGCCTGTCCCACGCTGGCGATTTCTTAATCCCCAGTGTTCTATTCTTGTATATCGCCGGATGGATTGGTTGGGTAGGTCGTTCTTACCTCCAGTATGCTGGTAAAGATAAAAAAGCCACCGAAAAGGAAATCATTATCGATGTTCCCAAAGCTGTGCAATTGATGCTGGGTGGATTTCTCTGGCCTCTGGCTGCTCTCAAAGAAATGACCACCGGGGAAATGTTTGCTAAAGATAATGAAATCACCGTTTCTCCTCGCTAAGAGATGCGCGGTTGTGGCCTAAGCCTTTCACGGGTTAGGTTACGGGTTAGGTTAAGGGACTTTTTCCCAAATTGTATCGAATGTTTGGCATATCAATTAGGAGGCTCAATTCATGCAGAACTTTTTGAAATATTTGTCTACCGTCCCGGTTTTGGCAGCGGTTTGGCTGTTAATTACTGCTGGTATTCTGATCGAATTTAATCGGTTTTTCCCCGACCTTCTGTTTCATCCCCTCTAGGGACTAAAACCCGAAAAATGGGCAGGTCGCCCTAAGTGGCGATCGCATAATTAACAAGAGATTAATATTTATAGGGGTGATGATAAATTGCCCCTATGATCTTGTCCAAGGATACCTGCCCCCTAGGGGGATTATTGACCCTAATAAAAATCACTTATTTTTCTAATTCCGTATCGATGAAATCCTATACTGCTGCCGCGATCCAAATGACCAGTCTGCCTGATTTGCAGAAAAATTTGGCAGAATCTCGCGATTTAATTGAACTAGCTATTCGTCAAGGCGCTGAATTAATTGGCTTACCCGAAAACTTCTCGTTTATGGGTGAAGAAGAAGATAAACTTATCCAGGGTTCAGAAATTGCCGAAGCCACCGAAAAATTCCTGAAAACTACAGCCCAACGTTTTCAGGTAACCCTTTTGGGTGGAGGGTTTCCCGTTCCCAAAGGAGAAGGTAAAGTCTGCAATACCGCCTTGTTAGTAGACCCCAATGGTCAAGAGTTGGCACGATATGAAAAAGTGCATCTTTTTGATGTAAATGTGCCTGATGGAAACACTTACTGTGAGTCGGCAACAGTGAAAGCTGGGACAGATTTCCCACCTGTTTACAATTCCCCAGAATTAGGTCAGTTGGGTTTATCTGTCTGTTATGACGTGCGGTTTCCAGAATTGTATCGGCATTTATCTAAACGGGGAGCCGAGGTGTTATTTGTTCCCGCCGCCTTTACCGCCTATACCGGGAAAGATCACTGGGAAGTTTTGCTAAAAGCTAGGGCGATCGAAAATACTTGTTATGTAATTGCTCCCGCCCAAACTGGCTGTCACTATGGCCGCCGCCACACCCACGGTCACGCCATGATTATTGATCCTTGGGGAATGATACTAGTTGATGGGGGTGATCAGCCAGGAGTCGCCTTAGCTGATATTGAACCCACCCGCCTCGAGCAAGTGCGTCGCCAAATGCCATCTCTGAAACATCGGGTATTTTAGAAAATCAGCCACTGATAACGTGCGTCAGTCCTATCGGCGAGTTCTGACGCACCCAAGAAAAATCGGTAATTGGGGAATAATTTGAGAGTTGTAACCCATGTATAACTAATACAAAAGTTGATGTGATCCCACTTTTCGCTACAGTAGACAGGAACGAGTTTTAACAAAATGGATGGTTCTATCACTTTTCGGGATAATCTCCCCATTTTCCATGTTTTCATCTTTAGGAGTTGATCCCGTGCCACTGTTGGCAAACACCATCGAGGGAATTAGCGAAGCTCCCGAAGCTGATGGGAATATAGTGTTATTGGCGGTGCTACTGAGCCTAGTTGCCATTTATACAGCCAGCAAAGTTGGCGGCGAGTTCTTCAACTGGTTAGGATTTCCCCCAGTTTTAGGAGAATTAGTCGGCGGGGTAGTCATTGGTATTTCAGCTCTGCACTTAGTCGTATTTCCTGAAGGTGGTGTCGGCGCTTCTGACTCGGTGATCATGCAAATACTGTCATCGACAGCAGGGTTAGATATAAGTGCAGCTGGAGCAACCTTTGAGGCTCAAAGTGAGGTGATCTCCGTTCTCGCTGAAATTGGGGTGATTGTCCTACTATTTGAAATTGGCTTAGAATCCAATATTCGTGAACTGCTGGAAGTAGGGGTTCAATCCCTAGTGGTGGCAATTGTGGGGGTCGTGGCTCCATTTTTCGCCGGAACCATTGGCTTAATTGTGATCTTTAATGTTCCCCCTGTGGCTGCAATTTTCGCCGGTGCGGCTTTGACTGCTACCAGTATCGGGATTACTTCCCGTGTGTTAGCTGAAATTGGCCGCTTGTCTTCTAAGGAAGGTCAAATTATTCTCGGCGCGGCGGTCATGGATGACATCTTGGGAATTATTGTCCTCGCAGTGGTCGCTAGTTTAGCCAAAACCGGAGAGATCGATGTTACTAACATTATCTTCCTGATTATCAGTGCCACTGTGTTTCTGGTGGGTGCAATCTTACTGGGAAGGTTCTTTAATGATACTTTTGTCACTCTGGCTAAACAGTTCAAAACCCGTGGTCGGATTGTGATTCCGGCTTTTATTCTGGCGCTGGTGCTGTCTTATATCGCTGCTGCTATTGGTTTAGAGGCGATTTTGGGGGCTTTTGCTGCGGGGTTAGTCTTGGATGAAACTGACCCAGGAAAGGAACTCGAAGAACTTACTAGACCGATTTCTGATGTGCTGGTACCGATATTTTTTGTCACGGTTGGGGCGAAAACTAATTTAGAGGTTCTCAATCCTGCTGTTCCTGACAACCGCCAGGGATTGGTGATTGCTTCTTTTCTGATTGTTGTGGCAATTTTCGGAAAAGTTATCTCTGGGTTTAGCGTGTTTGGTGTGGAGAATATCAACCGATTGGCGATCGGGGTCGGTATGATTCCCCGGGGCGAGGTGGGTTTGGTATTTGCGGCGGTAGGTTCTGACAGTGGCGCTTTGTCGCCTTCTCTGGATGTGGCAATTATCTTGATGGTGATTCTGACTACTTTTGTGGCTCCGCCTTTGTTGCGGGTGGTGTTCCGTGATGATGAACCGACGGCTACGGAACCGGAAACTACTGCTTGAACGGTCAATCCTTAAAAGATTGTGAATTGATTTTGATGGCTCGGTTCAATAAAACCGGGCTTTTTTTCTTTTCTACTGAGGCTGTTGTCGGATACAATTACTTACGCAGTACGAATATGGTTCGGCTTGAGTTATATAATTGGCCATCCATACCTGGGAAAAAATCTTCAAGAACTCCCACCTGCTAATGCGAGGTGGGAGAGTGGGGAACGGGCCCTGCTGAAACCTTGAATAGCCCATTGAGCCGAATCATGCCACGCACTTCCGATTGCTTCTCTAGATCGGATTATCTGCAAGCCTCCTGGTTAGGGGCGTTGGGAAAGCCAAGCCATGTTTGATTCGGTGGGCGAAGAGACTCAAACTCGCAAGAGGTTTATCACCATGCTACGAGTTCCGGTTTTATCCCCCAGTGGGAAACCATTAATGCCAACCAAGCCCAGTCGAGCAAGACGTTGGATTCGAGATGGGGTAGCCGTGGGAAAATGGTCAGACCTGGG
>NZ_PKGG01000117.1:0-16165 GCF_046480465.1 Arthrospira sp. PCC 8006 | reverse complement strand
GGAGCAGTTTTCCATGTTGCCACCCCCTCCACCTCGGCCTCGGTTTCCTGAACATGACCCTAGCTATAATCAACCTCCGCGAATACCTAGGGAATCTCAGGACTCTGCCGAACCTACCCAAGAGTTTACCCCGGAAACCGAAGTACAACAACCTGATGGGCGGGGTTCAATATTAGCTAGACTAGAGGCAGACAACCAGCGTCGTGCCGAGGCTGTTGGTTCTCCGTCTTCTGATGATGCCGTTGCACCATCTACCCCTACCGGACAGGTTTCTGATAGTCAGTATGCCATGTTAGAAGGTGGGGGAGCCTATGCAGAATGGGTGCTGTCGATGCTGCCGGATTATCCTGACTTGGACACCACCCGACCTCGCAGTATCTCGGCACTATATCCAGCAGAAGCCTGTGACCAAAATCTCAGCGGTCAAGCCTTGGTTGGGGTGATGATTGGTTCTGGTGGTGGCGTAATTGCTGGACCCCGGTTATTGAGAGGAACGGGTTATCCGATTTTGGATAATGCGGCGATCGCAGCTATTGCCGATATTCCCTTTGAGGGTCAGGGTCGCCCCATGGCTTATCAGTATGATTTTAATTTCGATAGCGAGAATTGCCAGTCGGTGGCTCCGATTCAGGCTCCAGCCCCCGCTCCAGCTCCAGCGCCAGCCCCAGCTCCGGCCCCCGCTCCAGCTCCGGCCCCAGCTCCGGCCCCAGCCCCAGCTCCGGAAAGTGTCCGCGAACCGGAACCACAACCGCAACCACAACAGGAATTTAACCCAGAATTAGCCCCGGAAAGTGTCCGCGAACCGGAACCACAACCGCAACCGGAACTACAACCGGAACCACAACCGCAACCGGAACCACAACCCCAACCGCAACCAGAGGTACATTCTGGCTCAATACTTCAACAACTACAGGATTCTATCGAAAATCCAGAGCAATTTTCGGAGGAATTTATTGATTAGTCATGACTTCTTATAGTTCCATAAGAGGCAGTTTTCCGATGAAAAAATAGAGGATTGAGGACTATTTTTCTAAGGGTTCTCCTGCCTCTTTCCAGGCATTGATACTGGGGGCAAATCMTTTGATATTGTTGTAGCCTAATAGTTGTAAGGAAGCTACGGCAATGCCTGTCCGGTAGCCACTTGAGCAGTAMATMACCACCTGGCGGTCATGGGGAATGTCGTCTAGGCGTTCGGTGAGAGTCCGTAGGGGAATATTAATGGCTCCTTGGATGTGACCTTGCCTGTATTCGGAGGGTTCCCGCACATCAATAAATAAGGCGCGATCGCTTTGGGAAAGTTTTTTGACCTGGGCGACTTTATTTATGTTATAATAGTCGCGGGGCAACTTGTGAATAAACTGATCAACACCCTGGGAAACTTCCTCGCTGGGGGTAATAATTACGGGTGTTTTGGCAGCCTCAGCCGGGGGAATTATCCCCCAATTCCACACCGGAAAAAGTAATCCCCAGCAGCAGATACTAATTACTAAAAGCGCTTTTTTGAGTTTCATAATTGAGAACCAGGTAAATGGTCTATGGTTGTAGGGTAGCAACAACACTACCCCCAACCCTATTAAACCATATCGGCATCTTTAAAGTAGATTCCCAGCCTCATAGAGATTCACCAGCGAGAGAAACAGCCATCAATTAAGTAGAGGTAATATCAGCTTGGGTGACAGGTTGCTTAGGACTTTCAAGCATAGTTGATGCTGGTTGTACCCGCTGAGTTAAAGCCGCCGCCATTAGGAAAAATACACCACCAATAATCACAGCAGATAGGCGGTCATTATTCAGGAGATTTCGCATCACCCAACCAAACCCGAGAGAGACGGTGATTTGTGGTAAGACGATAAAGAAATTGAAAATCCCCATATATATACCTGTGCGGTCTGGTGGTAGACATCCCACCAACATAGCATAAGGCATAGATAGAATACTAGACCAAGCAATACCTATACCAATCATTGGTAGGAATAGGAGGTATTGATTATCAATTGTCACCAGAGAAAATAATCCCACCGCCCCACATATTAAGCAGAAAGAATGGGCAATTTGGCGATTAGTTGATTTGGCTATTTGGGGTAAGATAAACGAGAACCCAAAACAGACGGCATTATAAGCGGCGATACAAAGTCCAGCCCATTCTATCCCCTCAGAATATAATAGGGAATCCTGATCAACTGCACCAAAAATATTCCGGGCAACTGCTGGGGGGAAATACAGGAAAATACAATACATTCCCATCCAGGTAAACCACTGTACCCAGGACAATTGTACCATGGTTTCTGGCATATCTCGGAAAGCATCCCAAATGTCTTTTATTCCTTGGAGAATACCGCCTTTATTTTGATTGTTGAAATTCTCGATATCTTGGGGTGGATATTCTTCGGTGGTTAAGACAGTCCAGAGGACGGTGCCCAAAAAAACTGCCGCGCCGATATAGAAGGAAAATTTGACGGTTAAGGGAATGGCTTGTCCGTCTATTCCGACTGATGATACATCAAAAACATGGTTTAAAAACCAGGGGAATACGGAAGCCACTACAGCCCCTAAACCAATGAATAAACTCTGCATAGCAAAGCCTCGCGTTCGCTGGTTTTCGGGTAGTAAATCCCCAACAAAAGCCCTAAAGGGTTCCATGCTGATATTAACGGAGGTGTCTAGTATCCATAAGAGACCAGCAGCCATCCACAGACTGGAGGAAGTGGGCATGAAAATTAAGGCGATCGCACTGAGAATAGCACCGACTAAAAAGTAAGGTCTTCTGCGTCCTAAAAAGTTCCAAGTGTTGTCACTCATGTGACCGATAATTGGCTGAACCAATAGCCCGGTTAGGGGTGCAGCGAGCCATAAAATGGGGATTTGGTGAGCTTGAGCGCCTAGGTGTTCAAAAATGGCGCTCATATTTGCCATTTGCAACCCCCAGCCAAACTGAATGCCGAAAAATCCGACACTCATATTGATGAGTTGAAAGAATGTTAAATGTGGTTTTTGGGATGTCATTAATTTAATGGTTATTCAGCAGTTATAGGTCATCTGTTGAGAGGGGATGGGTTTAATTAGTTGGGAGGTGTTGAATGTGTAAGTATGATTAAATTGCTTCCGCCTCTACTGTGCAGATGTGCCGTTTTTGGCTATAGGCTTACTCCTATTATACCAAATGACGATCGCTATATATAGCGGTTCTCAGACTCATGAGGTAAAGCCCACTCAAAGAGAAGCCGCTGCGCGTCTACACCCCAAACCCCTGTCCCTTCTGGGAGAGGCTTGTCCTGAGCTTGTCGAAGGGGGCTTTGAGAGGTGATCCGATGATTTCTGAACAGGCTGTATCTATCTAAGGTTCAGGTTAAGTTATTTGAATTCCATAGCCAATAATGCGGCTCCGAATGCGGGCTCATGACGGGGCCATACTATGTCAGCTTGGGGAGCGATCGCATTAATTCCAGTGATGAATTGAGACCGTAAATTTGACCAGCCACGCCAAATTCCACCTACTGTTACAATTTCGCAAAATTCACCGGGATTAAATAAATCGGCGATCGCCACTTGAGTAGCTAAAATGAATTCCTCAGCCACATCATTTATGATAGTTTCTGCTACGGGGTCTCCCTCGGCTGCCACGCGGTCAATAATAGTAGATAATGCTGCCATATCTCGCACCCCCCAACCACGCCTATAAACGGATTCTATGAGCCTTTCAGGAGACTTTAAACTGAGTTCCTTGAGTAATTCTTGAGTCAAGCGAGTTGGCGGTAAACGGCCATCAAACGATCGCATAACGGCGCGCAACCCTCGGACAGCGATATCATAACCGCCGCCTTCATCACCCAAAATATAACCCCAACCACCAACCCTTTTTATCTTCCCGTGGTGGTTACGTCCAAACACCTGAGAACCTGTCCCAGCCATAGCGACAATTCCCACATTATGACCTAACCCCCCCACCAGTGCGATGAGACTATCGCCGCCAATGAACAGATTTTCCGGTGCAATATTCCAGTCAATTTGTAGTTGTTCATCGGACTGAATTTGTTGCACCAATTCCCGGACAATTTCGACATCTTCGGGGCGACCTACCCCCGCCAAACCCAATCCTAAACTACCAATAGAAATACCGGGTTGGTGATAGCTAACGGCTTGAGAAATAGCGTTTTTAATAGCGATTTCAGCGGCTGACAAACCGAGATTTTGATAATTAGAGGGTCCGGCTTCTCCCCTACCTAAGACCTGATAGCGATCGTCAATTAACAGACAAACAGTTTTAGTGCCACCCCCATCAATTCCCAGTCCATAAATCATCAATAAATTACCATCAATTTATCAGTTAATACCTAGTTCGGGCAACTACAAGCTGCCCGATTTTTCAGGGATATTTAAGCTGTAATCAACTTGCGAGCCCTCTCGGCGCGCGCTTCGGCAGAATCCATCACTTCGGGGAATTTCTCGACAATTTCACCTGGGTAATTTTCCAGAAGTCGAGTGGAGAGAGATACGCGCTGGCGACCCTCTTCTAGGCTAATAACTAAGGCTTTCACGGTTTGACCAAGGGTAAATATATCAGGGAGAGAACCGACATATTTTTGGCTAACTTCCTTAATATGAATCAACCCAGTTACGCCTTCTAGTTCGATAAACACGCCAAAAGGCTTAATACTTCCGACGGTTCCCTCTACGAGTTGACCAACTTGAAGCTGACTAAAGGAAACGGATTGAGAAGCCATACGTTGAGACAGTACCAGCTTTTGGCGATCGCGATTAAACTCGATAATTGTCACGGTGATAGTTTCGCCGACCAAAGCCTCTAAATTTTCTCGATCCAGGAGATGCGATCGAGGAATAAATCCCCGCAAACAATCGACATCGACAGTTACGCCGCCGCGATTAACTCCAGTAACTCGCACCTGTAAACTTTCGGAATTTTCGGAGGTTTCCGACAAATTATCCCAAGCCTTTTCAACTTGCAATTGTCGCAGAGACAGTAAAACTTGACCATCAGAATTTTGGTCACGGATAATCAAAAACTCTTGTTCTTCACCTAGGGGTAAAATCTCCGATAGATTATCCCCTGCTGTGAAGGAGATTTCGGACATGGGTAAAAATCCGGGTGATTTACCACCTTTGATTTCAATATATGCACCATTAGAATCATACTCAAATACCCGACCTGTCACGATTTGCCCTTTTTGTAAATCATAATCATGAGCTTCTAGGGCTTTGGCAAAATCATCAATTGAAAAAGACTGATTTCCTGTTGTCATAAAATAAACCAACCAAATACAAATTCACACTTTAACCCGTTCTCGCGCTTTCCCTTGATTTCCGAGTTTTGGCTGCTCTCTCTGGGAACAAAAGTCTAAGATATCCTAAGATGAGAAGCCATTTAGTAGACGGAATTGAAAGGGTTAAGCGATATGCGATCGCCAACCCCTCAAGCGTCCCCAAGTTCCTAAGAGCCTGTTAGTTCAAGAGCGAAAAGTTCCCTAACTTGTTTCCAGGCATCTTCAGCCGCATCTTTATTATAGCTATCTCGCTGCTCACAGAAAAAACCGTGGGTAGCTTGGTAACGAAAAATGCGATGGGGAATCTTACATTTTTGCAGTTCCGCCTCAATTTGGTCAACCTCAGAATTAGGGATTAAAGGATCTTCGGTACCAAAGAAGCCATACAGAGTTCCCTTAATTTCGGCAGTGCGAGTGACGGTAGCCGGTCCGCCGCCGGGAGTTCCGGTAACAATTCCCGCGCCATAGAAGGAAGCCGTCGCGCCAATATCAGGGAGGGTAGCAGCCAGATAAGTTACATGACCACCAAAACAGAAGCCAATGGCACCAAAAGGCGCATTTTTGACATTATCTCGCTGTTTGAGGAAATCAATAGTGGCTTGAATATCGCTGAGGAGTTCCGGGGCTGTAGTTTGTTCCTTGTATTTGCGCCCCAATTGCAGATCTGCGTCGGTGTAACCGACCTCAAAACCAGGAGCCAAGCGTTGGTAAATAGCAGGAGCGATCGCCACATATCCTAACCCAGCAATGCGATCGGTAACATCTCGAATATGGGAATTGACCCCAAAAATTTCTTGGATCACCACCACACCCGGATAAGGTCCCCCCTGGGTGGGTTCCGCCAGATAAGCCGCGATATTCAGATCGCCATTTTTAACGGTAACATGATTGGTACGAATCTCTAAATCTGCCATAATTCCATGATTCAGTTATTTTCGGTAACACAGGAAAGCCACTCCCAAAATCATTCATGGGCTGATGATGCTTTACTGGTTTAACTTTCCAACTATAGTATTTATCAAACCTGACAGTTCCCCTAACCGTCAAACCCCACCGCAGGCTCAAGTCTGCTCATACCGACCCTCTGGAGATTGGTTATGGTTCAGTTTTACATTCAACCCGACAGCGAAATTCCCGCTTCCAATCAACTTTTTAACCAAATTCGGTTTGCTATAGCTTCTCGCCAGTTTCCCCCAGGGCACCGCTTACCCAGCACCCGCCAACTGGCAATGCAGACAGGACTACACCGCAATACCATTAGTAAAGTTTATCGACAACTCGAAGATCATGGTTTAGTAGAAGCCCAAGCCGGGTCAGGAATTTATGTCAAAGCCTTGGGTCATGAAGGCCCCTCCCGGGCTAGTTCCCCCATTTTGCAGTATTACCCACAAGCTAACCAAATTATTCAACAGAGTTTAGATAACTTATTATCCCAAGGCTGTAGCCTCAATGAAGCCCGCGAACTATTTTTAGCCGAAATTGACTGGCGGTTACGTTGTAGCGCCCGCGTCTTGGTCACAGCCCCCACCCAAGATATTGGTATTGGTCAGCTAATGGCTCAGGAGTTAGAGGTCGCTCTCAAAATTCCCGTCCAACTCGTACCTATTGAAAAACTAGCAGAAACCATAGAACAGGTTCCGTCGGGAACTGTTGTCACCAGTCGCTATTTTATCGGAGAAGCGGAAGCTGTAGCGGGTCCGAGGTCTGTGCGGGTCATTCCCGTTGATATTTATGATTTTGCTAAGGAAATTGCTTTGGTTCAACAGTTACCCAAAGGGACTTATTTGGGAATTGTTAGCCTCAGCTCGGGGTTGTTACGAGCCACGGAGGTGATTATTCACAGTCTGCGGGGGGATGATGTATTGGTTATGACTGCTCAACTGCCAGATGACTATAAAATTAATGCTATTGTTCGTGGCGCTAAGGTGGTGATTTGCGATCAGGCTAGTGTTAAATCTGTTAAGGATGCCATACTCGCTAATCGTGAGGAGATTATCCGCCCCCCTCAGTTGGTCTGCTGTGAAAATTATATCGGTAGCAAGTCGATTAATTTGCTCAAGCGGGAACTAGGCTTAAATTAATGGCTCGGTAATCTAACAATTTTCCTATTATACGTTAGGAGTGAATATGAAGGCAACCCTTCAAGAAAAACCATCATTGACTCGAAATTATCTGACTACAAGGGATACATCTACAGCCCCTGATTTGCCCAATCCTTTTGAGCATGAGTCGGAGTATGATACTGCTATCGATGATGCTGAAAATCCTTTTGACCCGAAGGATCTCGAAGGTGTGGTTATCACTGTTGACTCGGACAGTGGCTCTGAGAAATCTCCGGGTTTACTCAGGAAAATTCTGCTGTCTCCTCAAATGGGGGTGGGTGTGGTGGTGGCTTTGGCTTGTCTGTATACTCTCACCCGTCCCTGTGTGATTGGAGAATGTCGGGAAATTCACCAGGCGAGGAGTTTGGCTCAACAATCCCAAAATACTATCGAAACTGTACCGACGGCTAGAGCGCCGGGATTGGCTCGTCAGGAGTTGGTGGGAGCGATCGCATTACTGGAAACTATTCCCTGGTGGTCTCCTCATCATTTGGAGGCGCGGATGCTATTGAGGGATTATCAACACGAACAACAGAATTTAACTTCTGTGGTCACGGCTTTGACTATGGCTGGGGTGGCGGCGCAAATGAGTCAAAATCCCCCCCACCCTCTGGATGATTGGCAGAAAATGCAGCAGTTATGGGAAGATGCGATCGCTCAACTACAAAAAGTCCCCCCAGAGAGCATCATTTATCCCTTTGCCGAAACCCGCGTAACTCAATATCGTGCCAATTTAGCTACAGTGCGTGGGCGGCTCTCATTGGAGCGAGAAGCCCAGCAAACCCTCGAAAGAGCAAAAAACACCGCACAGGTCGCTAGGGCGCGTCAGGGGGTCGCTAGACACGCGGAGAGTTGGCAATCGGTCTATGATACCTGGCAAAGTGCGACTAATATTCTGGCATCGATTCCACCGGGCACTATGGCTCACCAGGAGGCTCAATTATTACTGGTTCGTTATCAGTCCAGCTTAGAAGATTCTCGCGATCGCAAAACTATTGAACAGGTGGGTTTAGAAGCCTATAACCGAGCTGTAAATAATGCCGACCAAGCCCGCATTTTTGAACAACGGGAAGCCTGGAATGAAGCCTCTCGCGCCTGGGGTCGGGCGGTTTCTTTTGCTAACAATGTTCCTCAGAGTAGTTCCTATTACCTGGAAATGCAGTCCCTAATACCAGGTTATAATCAAGCATGGCAACAGGTGCAGGCTCAGGTTCAAATTGAGTCACGATTGGAAAAAGCACGGGGGGATCTCAGTCGCACTTGTGCCGGAAATCCGAAAATTTGCAACTATGGCATTAGTCGTGATTTGATTACAGTCCGGTTAACTTCTGAGTATGTTCAGCAAATTAAAAACTCGGCAATTTCTGGAGATAGGGCGGGAAATCCACAGCCGCGATCGCAGGCGAGAAACCATGTTAATACGCTTATTGTAGCTTTGGAGTCTATTAGCGATAATGCTAGGATTCCCCTACAGGTTTATATGCCAGACGGTCAGAAAATCGGCACTCATTTTCCCTCAATGTAATATCCCCTATTCCCTGGTTGGGGCGGGTTCTGAGGACTTGTGATTGGCTTGATGCCATAACCCGCCCTTACCCACTACCACACACCCAGATGATCAATTAGTTGGTGGGACGGGAAAGGTGACAGTAACTGTTGTTCCCTGATTAATTTGACTTTCCACGTCAATTTTACCTCGATGATTCTCAACGATCGCTGATACAATCGCCAAACCTAGCCCGGAACCGGCGATTCCCCTACCGCCTGGGGGTTGGGCGGTTTCTACATGGGGGCGGGCTGGATCTACTCGATAAAAGCGATCGAAAATGTGGGGAATAGCTTCTGGGGGGATACCAATACCATTATCTTTGACTATGACCTGCAAGCCTTCAAACTGTTCTTGCCAATGGTAGTATTCTCTGGAGTGAGTAGGACGTGGCGATCGCTTATTTTTGGGGAGATATTGCAGGGTTAAAGACACTTCTCCCCCCCTGGGAGTATAGCGGAGGCTATTACTAACTAAATTAATCAACAGCCGAACTAATTGATGGCGATCGCCTTCCACCGTAAACCAATCAGTTTCTGTTTCTGGGGGTAAGGTATCACCCGCCCACCATAGGGAAGGAGGATCAACTAAATTTAGTGATAAATTAATATCAGCAGCCTCGGCGTTAGCAGATTGTTCTTCTATCACCTCCATTAGCAAAGCATCGAGGGGAACAGAAGTAAACTGAGATTCGACAATTTTGCCATCAGTTCGGGCTAAAAATAGCAAATCATCCACCAAGCGACCTAAGCGCCTAGTCAAACGTTCAATTACTTGTAATTGCTGATGAATATCTGCATTAAGATCAGGTTCTGCTAAAGCCACCTGCACATTAGTTTGAATAGTGGCGATCGGGCTACGGAGTTCGTGGGAAGCATCAGCGGTAAACTGTTTAAGATGTTGATAGGATTCTCGCACAGGTTCGATCGCTAATTCCGATAAAAACCAACCAATAGCCGCCACGGAAATTAAAATCATCGCCCCCCCCATAGCCAAATCGGTTAATAATTGACGAATAGGCTTTGTCACCTCAAACCAGGGATGACTCACCCGCAAATATCCCAACACCTGGCGACCCCTTTCTACGCGGTCTGTCACCTGTCGCAATACCATTTTCTGGGAAGTGGGGTTAGGATCTGCGGACAGTTGAGTAATCAAAGACCAATGATGATCAGTTAACCGGACGGTTTCGCCATTGCGGTGGGTATGGAGGGGAATATCAAGGGGTTCAGAGAGGGTAGACCATAATAACTCTCCGGTGGGGCTGAACCATTCTAAATCAATATGATCGTCATCGGCGGCAGCATCAACATTATTGCGAAAACTCGCCTCGACATTAACCTGATAAAGCGCCACCCTCATAGCTGAAGATGGAGAAATGGGGCTGTTAACGGGTTCAATGACAAGCGATCGCTCAATTACTTCTACTACATGATTGAGGGTGTCATCAATGCGATCGATTAACGTATTGCGGACATACAGATAAAATCCACTAGCGAATAAGACTAACAACACCGCAGTTACAGCAGTATACCATGAAGCTAAACGTCTTCGAGTAGCTTGGAACATATTAGGGAGACCATAACCAGAGACAGTGGGGGCAAAAAGCCCCCACAAGTACCTAGTTAGTATATAAGAGTGTCGAAGTCATTTTGGGCAATGGCGTTAGCGTCCACACCCAAAAGTTCCGCCAGCACTTGAGACCCTAAGAGAATCTGGGTTTGACTACCAACAGAGGCGATCGTCAATTCCTCAAAAGTTAATCCACCATCAAGGAGAATCATATCCTGACCAACGGTGAAATCAGTAATCGTATTAGTGCCATGGGTAGCAGCAATTACAAAGCGATCGCGACCCTCTCCACCGGTGAGGGTATCATTACCCTCCGCACCAATTAGGATATCATCACCTTCTCCACCAAAAATCAGGTCATCACCTTCTCCACCAAAGATAGTGTCATTTCCTGCATCTCCGAATAGGGTATCATTTCCCGAACCTCCATGGATCAGGTCATTTCCTTGACCACCATAGATAAGGTCATCTCCTGAACCACCGAAAATGGTGTCATTACCCCGGTTGCCAAACAAGGTATCATTACCCTCATTTCCTTCGATGAAATCATCACCCAGACCACCAAAAATCAGGTCATTTCCGCCGCCACCAGAAATAGTGTCATTTCCTTGACCGCCATAGATTTCATCATTGCCCGAGCCACCAAAAATCAGGTCATTTCCTTGGTTGCCAAACAGGGTATCATTTCCCGGACCGCCAATGAGGGTATCGTTACCCGCTTCGCCGAAAATCAAATTATTGCGATCGCCAGCAATAACAATATCATCCCCTTGACCCGCGAGGATAATATCATCTTCTTCAGTACCCACAATCACATCATCCCCTTGTGTTCCCTGAATTACGCCATCATCACTGGTGAAAACTCCCGAAGCCCGTGGCATCATTTCCGGCGATAACAGCAGAGGGAAGGAGATAGGAGCAACGAAATTAGCCGGGTTGTACAACGTAAAAACCACAGGTGGTGTYACCGGCGGGGTCGGTGTTTCTTGMGTCTCCTCAACAATAGGTCCACGAGTCGGTTCATTGGGTGGCATTTGAGGCATCACAAACACAGGAGGAATTGTGCTAATCACATCATCTCGCACAGGAGCCTCATCAACAGGAGTTTCACCGTCTACGGGTTCATCCTCATCAACAGGTTCATCCTCATCAACGGGTTCATCCTCATCAACAGGAGTTTCACCGTCTACAGGTTCATCCTCATCAACGGGTTCATCCTCATCAACAGGRGTTTCACCGTCTACGGGTTCATCCTCATCAACGGGTTCATCCTCATCAACGGGTTCATCCTCATCAACAGGAGTTTCACCGTCTACGGGTTCATCCTCATCAACGGGTTCATCCTCATCAACGGGTTCATCCTCATCAACAGGAGTTTCACCGTCTACGGGTYCATCCTCATCAACAGAGTTCATCCTCATCAACGGGTTCATCCTCATCAACGGGTKCATCCTCRTCAACGGGTTCATCCTCATCAACGGGTTCATCCTCATCAACAGGTGCTATGCCATCGACTAATATGGCAGTGGTATCACCGATCGCATTGAGTGTTAAAACTGCACTCATGCCATTACTATTGACAATGGTAGCTCCATCTGCTATAATCAGCTCTGAACCTACTTCTATCCCGTCTAAGTCTTCATCTCCTTCGGCAACCGTGTAACGGAAGCTGTGGGTGATAGCAGATGACCCATCACCCACCAGGGCGGCATTCACCACACCCCCCGTATTCAGGGTAATGGGCAGGGAGACTTCACCAGAGATAGTCACCGCTTGTGAGAACGTGACGGTAAATTCGAGTTCCTGTCCAATGCCGTAGTTATTGGCCGTGGGAACGCTAACACTGGCAATGCGGGGCAGGGGTTCTACAATGATGGTGATGGTGTCGGTTTCCGCACTGAAGGCCGTAGTACCTCCATTGATGCTGACATCTTCCGAGTCTCCGGCATTACCAAAGGTTTGGTCCCAGGCGCGGAAGGTGATGCTGTTGTTGACTGTGCCACTAAAGTTGGCGTTGGGTGAGAAGAATAGGCGAGTATTGGGATTGTCTGGGAGTAACAAGGCGCTGGTGTCCGAGACGGCCCCCACTGCTGTCCATTCTGTGCCGTTATTAAGGCTGTAGTACCAAGTGCCATTGGTTTCATCTAGGGCGGTGATGGCGATACCTGTAACTGGGTCACTATCTACATCAGTGACGTTTTCACCAAGGGTGACTATTTCGCTAATTAGCCAGCCGACCTCTCCGGTAGGGGGAGTAGCTTCTAAGGTTTCATTAAAGGCAAATTCGATGTCCTGGCTATTATCGAGGACCGGGGCATCATTAACCGGGTTGATGGTGATGGTGGCGGTGGCTGTCTCGCCACTATAGGCCGTGGTGCCGCCATTGGTGCTAACGTCGGCCGTAGTCCCCACTGACAGTCGATCTGATTGGTCCCAGGCGCGGAAGTTGTAAGTGGCTTCTCCTATGTAGTCGGGGTTAGGGACAAACCGGACTTGGCTGCTGCCGTCCAGGAGTAGGGCGTTGGTTTCGCTAACTACTGGGAAGTCTACCCAAGTCGCGCCGCCGTCCGTGCTGTATTGCCAGGTGCCGTTGCTGCTGTCGGCTTCATAGATGGCTTTGGCTGGTGAGGCAAATACAGTGTCATTGTTGTAGACTCGGCTCATGGGGTTAAAACTACTATCCCATCCCGTGAGCAGGATGTCGATATCGCCGTCGCCATTCAAGTCTGCTGTGGCTACCGAACTAGCAGCCANCACCGGTCAGGGAGATATTGGTGGCTTCGGTAAATCCCCCACTGCCATCGTTGAGATACACTCGGCTGATGAAGTTATCGCTACTATCTTGGCCGGTGAGCAGGATGTCGATATGGCCGTCGCCATTSAAGTCTGCTGTGGCTACGGAACTACCGTAAACACCGGTCATGGAGATATTGGTATTGAGGCTGAAGTCTAAGATGTTAGTCAGTTCATCTACGGTGATGCTGTCACCAATTATTGTCCCTAGGTTATCTCCTGTGTGGTCGGTGCTGTCTTCGTCAATTGCTGTTAGGGTAAACTCCGCTTGACCGAGAATTGGTGCTTGTCTGACCGGGTTGATGGTGATGGTGGCGGTGGCAGTCTCGCCACTATAAGCCGTGGTGCCACCATTGATGCTAACGTCGGCCGTGGTCCCCCGTAACAGTCCATCTGATTGGTCCCAGGCGCGGAAGTTGTAAGTGGCTTCTCCTCTGTAGTCGGGGTTAGGGACAAACCGGACTTGGCTGCTGCTGTCCAGAAGTAGGGCGTTGGTTTCGCTAACTGTTGGGAAGTCTACCCAAGTCGCGCCGCCGTCCGTGCTGTATTGCCAGGTGCCGTTGCTGCTGTCGGCTTCATAGATGGCTTGGCCTGGTGGGACTTCTATTGGGTCATTGGTGTAGACTTGGCTGATGGGACTAAAGCTACTATCTAGGCCGGTGAGCAGGATGTCGATATGGCCGTCGCCATTGAAGTCTGCTGTGGCTACCGAACTATCGCCAACACCGGTCAGGGAGATATTGGTGGCTTCAGTAAATCCCCCACTGCCATCGTTGAGATACACTTGGCTGATGGGTTGAAAGCTACTATCCATGCCCGTGAGCAGGATGTCGATATGGCCGTCGCCATTGAAGTCTGCTGTGGCTACCGAACYATSGMMAACACCGGTCAGGGAGATATTRGTGGCTTCGGTAAATCCCCCACTGCCATCGTTGAGATACACTTCKYTGATGAAAACTGAATCATTCAATCCAGTGAGCAGGATGTCGATATCGCCGTCGCCATTGAAGTCTGCTGTGGCTACCGAACTATCGCCAACACCGGTCAGGGAGATATTGGTGGCTTCGGTAAATCCGCCACTGCCATCATTGAGATACACTCGGCTGATGGGCTCAAAGTCACTATCTTSGCCGGTGAGCAGGATGTCGATATGGCCGTCGCCATTGAAGTCTGCTGTGGCTACCGAACCATAGACAACACCGGTCAGGGAGGTATTAGTGGCTTCGGTAAATCCGCCACTGCCATCGTTGAGATACACTAGGCTGATAGTGCCTGAATCACTGCTGCCGGTGAGCAGGATGTCAATATGGCCGTCGCCATTGAAGTCCGCTGTGGCTACCGAACTAAAGTCAACACCGGTTAGGGAGATATTAGTGGCTTCGGTAAATCCGCCACTGCCATCGTTGAGATACACTTGGCTGATATTGCCTGAATCACTGCTTCCGGTGAGCAGGATGTCAATATGGCCGTCGCCATTGAAGTCCGCTGTGGCTACCGAACTACGGTAAACACCGGTCAGGGAGATATTGGTATTGAGGCTAAAGTTAAGGGGGTTATCAACGATCATTCTGTCAATTATTGTCCCTAGGTTATCTCCTGTGGGGTCGGTACTGCCTTGGTTAACTGCTGTTAGGGTGAAGTTGGTAATTGTTAGTTGGGGTGCTTGGTTCGACATAAATATCTGTCCTTAATATTAAAAAATACATGGATTTCAATGGACTGTTTAACGATGCCAGATTTGCTGCAAAGCTGTCTCTAAATTTCTGACGAATTGGGAGACATTAAATAAGGGGCTATCTCGACCCTTTATCCGCTGCCTTAACTGCTGCAATTCCTGGGGATTAGTTGCCCAATGGAGGGCTTTTTCTTGATAGTCAACGGCGCTGTTACATATCATTTCCGTTACTCCGGCACTGGCACAAATACTGGCTCCCATTCGGGAGGCATTAGTGACACCGGGTTTGGTTAACACGGGTAAGCCTCCATACAGGGCGGCAATAGTGGTGGAACCGCCGTTATAGTTCCAAGTATCTAGTCCTAAATCGGCTAATTCCATACGGGCTAAATATTGGTTATGGGGGATTTGGGGCGCAAAAATTAGCCGTTGGGGGTCTACTCCCGCAGCCTTGGCAGTTTGGCGCAGGTGGCTGAGGGTTTCTTCTACTGGCGGTAAGGATAGCCACAGGACACTGCCTTCTACTTCCTGTAATAGCTGCATCCAGACTTGAAATAAGTCGGGGCTAATTTTGTAGTGGCGATTAAAACAGGCAAACACAAATCCGGTTTCTGGTAATCCGAAATCCGAGCGGTTTAAGGGTTGGTCATCTATGTCCATCTGGGAACAGATGAATTGATGGGGTAGATAGATGATTTCTTCGGTATAAAAGGGGGATAAGCTATCAGGAACTACCCAGGTATCGGTGATTAAATATTGGATAAATTCTGCTCCCATGGTGTTGGGATATCCCAGAAAACTGGCTTGTATTGGGGCGGGTTGATAGGCTAGGATTTCCGGTTTATTGTATCCGGTATATCCCGCTAAATCGATGAGGATTTGGATGCCATCATTGTTGATTTGCTGGGCAGCTTCCGGGGCGCTGAGGGAGTCGAGATGCCGAAATTCATCGCCGCCCTGAATTATCTGGTCTGTGACTTCATCATGGGCGCTTAATAGGTGATAACTAAAGACTTCAAATTCGGCGCGATTATGCTGTTTAAATATGTCTTTAATTAGTCGCCCGACGGCGTGACTATAAAATTCGGGAGAGATATAACCCAGTCGCAATTTGTCGGTTTTCTGGTAGTTGAATTTCAGGGGGTTTTGGCTAATGGCTTGGCTAATGCTGGCGGCTTTTTTCTGGGCGACTTTCTGG
>NZ_PKGG01000216.1:0-8831 GCF_046480465.1 Arthrospira sp. PCC 8006 | reverse complement strand
TTCCCCGGCTCCGGTAACCTCTAACCCGACCGTTGAGGCGATATYCCCTGAGTATTTAGCGATTTGGTTAGAAATCCTGAAAGCCAAAAAAAGGGGATTAAGCGGGAAAGCCGTCTATACCATTTTCCAAAAATACCAAGACCAACTCGACCTCGATTTTGCCGAAACCCTCCGCCAATGGTTTCACTCCCAACTCGACCCCAAGAAAATTAGGAAAAATAAGGACCTAGCCCGAAACCTTCATAATTTTGCCATTAATATTAGTGATTTCCCATTAGGCAGTCGAGCCAATAATCTGGAAATTGCCATTCTTGCCTACCAATCCGCCTTAGAAGTCCGCACCCGCATCGCCTTTCCCGAAGATTGGGCAATGACTCAAATGAACTTGGGGRMTGCCTACCAAACCCGCATCTGGGGAAAGCGAGCCGACAATATCGAGGAGGCGATTCGCCGCTACGAAGATGCCTTAGAAGTCCGCACCCCCTCCTCCTTCCCCCTAGACTGCCTCCAAACCGGACGCAACCTCGGCAACCTCGGTTATGACCTCCAAAACTGGGAAAGCGCCATCGAAGGCTACGACAACGCCATCCGCGCCGTGGAACAGAGCCGGGACTGGGCGACCTCCCCCAATACGAAACGTCAAATCCTGGAAGATGCCCTGCCCATCTATGGCAAAATGATACAGGCTTGCCTGCACCTGGAACGCTACGACCAAGCCCTGCTCACCGTCGATCGCAGTAAGTCCCGCACCCTCATGGAAATGCTCACCAGCGCCGACCTGGTTCCCAAAAACGCCACCCCCCAACAACAGGACCAATACCGCCAACTCAACCGGGAAATCGCCGCCCTCCAACAATCCTTCGCCCCCACCGAGACCCCCGAAGCCGGGGAAACCGAGACCCCCGAAGCCGGGGAACGCCGAGGACACCGGGACATCGCCACCGCCACCGACGCACCGGGAACCCCTCAACTGAAACACCTGCTGCAACAACGGGACCGCCTCCTGGCGCAAATCAACGACCCCGCCTTYAACGCYCTCCAGACCGTSCGCCCCCAACTCCCCGACTTTCGCCAACTCCTGACCCCGGAAACGGCTCTCATCGAATGGTATCTCCCCCAAGACCCGAACTTGGGAGCCTGGGCGTTCACCGTCACCCTAGACCAAGACCGCCCCCATATAGACGTTTACTGCTACAGCGCCGACCAACGCCAGCGCCTCGACCAATTCAACCAAACCTACTTCGCGGACTACCGCCAAGCCAGTTGGTATCAAGCTCTAGGCGATCGCCTAGATGACCTCACCGAATATCTTCACCTATCGGATATCATCGCACCCCTGCCGCCCACTTGTCAACGGCTGATTCTGATTCCCCATCTCTACCTGCACCTGTTCCCCCTCCACGCCTTATCCGTTGACCTCAACGCCCCCGCCACCCCCTTACTGGAGCGCTTTAGCCAAGGGGTCAGCTACGCCCCCAGTTGCCAAATTCTCGACTACATCCACCACCRCCCCCAACCGGCCAMCCCACCCCAATTATTCGCGGTGCAGAACCCCACCCAAGACCTGAACTATGCCCAAATGGAGGTCGAGTTCATCCGCCCCTACTTCGACCCCAACACCTATATCCTCAGCCGGGAAGCCGCGACGAAATCCGCCCTAAATCGCCCAGAAACCCTAGAGAAACTGCGCGAGAGTCATATAATTCATTTTTCCTGTCACGGGGGCTTTGACAGCGAAAAWCCCCTCAATTCCGCCGTGATTTTGGCAGGGTATGCACCCCTCGAATCTGCCCCCACGGAGGAAAAACCCCAGACCCTCACCCTCCGGGATGGTCGTCGCTTCGACACGGCACAGCAAGGCTTAACCCTGGGGGA
Organism: Arthrospira sp. PCC 8006; assembly: GCF_046480465.1. Classification (NCBI taxonomy): domain Bacteria; kingdom Bacillati; phylum Cyanobacteriota; class Cyanophyceae; order Oscillatoriales; family Microcoleaceae; genus Arthrospira; species Arthrospira sp. PCC 8006. The sequence continues at coordinate 6,956 of NZ_PKGG01000216.1, read as the reverse complement.
AATTTATCGCAATCTGGAAATTCCCGCCTGTCGTCTGGTGATGCTTTCGGCTTGTGAAACGGGACTAATGGGGAGTTTATTGACCGATGAATATATTGGGTTAGCCAGTGGGTTTTTGTATGCGGGAACTCCGGCGGTGGTGAGTAGTTTATGGTGTGTGGATGATTTTGCGACGGCTTGTTTGGCGATTCGTTTCTATTATGAATTCCGCCAAGATGAGCGGGTGGTGATGGCATTACATAAGGCGCAAAATTGGCTCAGAGGGGTTTCGGTTGCGGGGTTTTTAGACTGGTGTGGTCAGGGTTTGMAGATGACGGAGGATGAGTGTGAGATGATTGATTTGAAGTTAATGGATTATGATGAGGGTTGTCCGTTTGGTCAGCGCCGTTATTGGTCGGCTTTTGTGGCGATCGGTTTGTAGKGGATAATGCCCTCTCCCCAGCCCTCTCCCASAGGGAGAGGGAGCAAGACAGTAGGTTGGGTGAAGCGCAGCGTAACCCAACACCCAACACCCAACACCCAACACCAAACACCCAACAATAAGGAATCATGCTCGGCCCTCTCCCCAGCCCTCTCCCTGTGGGAGAGGGAGCAAGACAGTAGACAGTAGGTTGGGTGAAGCGCAGCGTAACCCAACACCCAACAATAAGGAATCATGCTCGGCCCTCTCCCCAGCCCTCTCCCACAGGGAGAGGGAGTAAGACAGTAGACAGTAGGTTGGGTGAAGCGCAGCGTAACCCAACACCCAACTGTAAGGAATCATGCTCGGCCCTCTCCCCAGCCCTCTCCCACAGGGAGAGGGAGTAAGACAGTAGACAGTAGGTTGGGTGAAGCGCAGCGTAACCCAACACTMAACACCCAACAATAAGGAATCATGCTCGGCCCTCTCCCCAGCCCTCTCCCACAGGGAGAGGGAGTAAGACAGTAGCTTGGGTGAAGCGCAGCGTAACCCAACACTAAACACCCAACAGCCAACAGTGAAAAACCGGGTTTCCTTGTTAAAATTGGTTAATACCGCCCAAATGCTGCTACAGACTCGGTATGTTCACATTCGGAGATAATACCGTGAGCGATCGCATTTCCAACTCAGATTTATTACAAACTATCGAAGACTTCCTCACCTATCTCGAACCATCTCAAACCAACCCCCAAAATCACCCCAAACTGTCGGAACATCTACAAGTATTAGAAGACCAATTAACCGCCGCCGAAGATAAAACCTTGAAACTGGCGAAAATCATTAAATCATGGTGTAACGAGTATCAGATTACCTTCAACCCAGAAGAGTTGATAATAGTTCGCGCCCACATGAAACAACAAGGGCAGACAATCCCCAAACCAGCAGAAGGAGAACGACCGGAAACGGTCTATAATAAGGCCTTACTGGTGGCTAGAGTGCAACAGGCAAAACAAGCACACTCCTAATCTGTTTACCTAATCTTTAGCAACCATAAATATGAGCGATAAAATAGCCCCAATTTATGCCCCTAGTTTGTATTGGTTCGCCTATGAATATCATCGCGGCTTAGTGACCTCAAATGATGATACCCCCGCCCAAACCTTAGACCACGTTACCCCCCAATGGGTGCAGGCAAAATATAGCAGTATTCTTAACAAGTTCGAGGTAGACTTAGAGTTAGATATTCGCTCAGATGAACCTTCCCAAAATTTCGATTTGCTGGTCGGTGCTGATGATGAAATAACTACATTTGACTTTACCACTAAACAGCATTTAGAAGGGTTTATTTATCCTCAATGTCTCCATGATAGTTATGCCCTAAATCTGAATATTTGCCAACCCTAAACCCCCGGACAAGATGAATATAAGCTGGCGGATTTAGCTAAATTTAACCCTGGTAATTGCTTTAAACCGTCACCGGATTCGGCTTCTAATTTAGGGCAAACTCTGTTATTAAGTGCCTATTTAAACACCAATAAACCGGAGAATATTCGCGACTTAGAACCTCTGGCTAGACAAGGCTRGATTRAGTTTTTTYMMMCTGRAAAATGGGGAGAAATTACCGCCTCTCTATCGCGCTGATAATCTGCTGGGTGGATATCTGTATGAGTACGGGAGTCCGAGGGCGGATTTAGAGGAAAATCCCTACGGTCATTTATTGACTTGGTTTCTATTTGAAGAACAGCCAACTTTAATCCTGCAAAAGTGTTATTGGGAATTGCCGGAGTTACTACTATATTATCACAAAATCTGTAAAAGTTTTCAAGATAGTCGGATTTATTACGATCGCGCCGATCGCCTAGTCACAAACCATGAAACAGAATTCAATCCGGTGAGTCAAACCTATCTCAATCGGCAAAACAAAGACCTACTCTCGGCCAGGGAACTGCAAACTTTGAAAATCACTTTAAAAACCCTGCTAGAGACTTCCCTCAACTATTCTCAACAACTGCGAAATATGGAATATGCGCGCCATACGATCGCCATCAATCGCCAAAACTATCAAACCAGTTTAGAACGCATGGAACAACTGGCAGAAACTCCCATGGAAGGTTGGCGGTTATTTTACGAAAAGGAAGCCATAACTTTTCAATAACAAATCCGCGCYGATTTAAACTACTTTTATCCCGGTTCCAACCTCCTCAATCAAGCAATTGCCACAATTCGCGGTTTAGTGGAAATTGACCAAGCGGAACGCGATCGCCACATTCAAGAAAAGCAACAAAAACTCCAAGATCACATTCAGGCGGTGGGGGTAGGAATTGCTGGGGGTGCGATCGTTGCCTCCAGTAGCGGATTGTTATTTGAACCCCAACGGATGACGTTTCCGTGGGAAGCAGAATTTGGCAGATATCCCCATCCGTTTTTGAGTGCGTTCGCGCAGCGTGTCCGGAGGACGTATCGCCATCAGTAGTCTAGTGGCTTATTTAGCCTTCAAAGCTGCCAAATATTGGATTGAAAAAGGGCGATCGCGCTAAGGGCGATCGTAGGCGTATCTCTCCCGGATTCAAGAAATCCTCGGCTGTCGAGGTGGGGAGGGTCAGGAATTACGGATTTCCTCGGAGTGAGTTATGGGAAGATTTCTATGATGTGTTAGTGGCTCATACTCGTGAGGATGAGGAAGAGGTGTCTTGGGAGGAGTTAAAACAAGACATTCAGGCAGAAGCAAAGGGCAAATGAAGGGTATGCTGTCCGGTTTAAGAAGTCGGCGGCTAAGGAATCGCTCGATATCAATCTCCAGTTACGCCTTGGGGAGGCGATCGCCTGAGTTTCGCCCCCCGTCCGCCCGGAGTGGTAACGTTGAAGGGGGACGATAATCTCTAGGGAATTGGTAAATCATTTCCAGTGAAGCGATCGCTAGAGGTCTTCAGCAACCCGGTTTCTCGGTGGCGGGGGTGGGGTAAAATCCCGATGGTATCCCCTATCCGGTGCGTGGCGATGGATGAACCCAGAGTGCAGGCTTATCTCTCCCTGATTCAAGAATTCTTCGGCTATCCTAATGAAGAAAATACCTACTCATCGAACTCCCTAAAGATTATAAGTTTAATTTTTTAATGAAACAGCCCTACTTTGGTGGGAGTGGTATTCGATAAACTACCAAAGTATTTCTACTTCATACTGCTCAAACATACCATCTTCTGATAGTAAAGTTAAAGTTTCAGATTTAGCTTGGGAAATTAATAATCGGTCAAACGGATCTCGATGATGGAAAGGTAACGTTTGTAAGATCAATAAGTGCGGCAGATGAATGGGTAGAATTTCAATATCGCTGGGAAGAATAAAATTGATAACAATTTGTTCGAGTGGGATTGCCAGTTCGAGTTTACCGAGGCTAGTTTTAATGGTTATTTCCCAGAGGCTAACAATACTTAGATACAACGTGTTACTTTCATCTTCGATCGCTTGCCTTGCGGTTTGGCTAAGTTTTGGGTTGCCGTCTATCAGCCAAATAAAGATGTGTGTATCTAATAATAAGCGCATCACATATACTCAGAAAAATCATTGAGGGGTGCGTTAAAGTCTTCGGCAATCTTGATTTTGCCCTGCATACAACCAAATAAACTTTTACGGCTGATTTTTTTGTCTACAAATAGGTTCGGCTGTTGTTGCCACTGGGTAATTAAGTAGGAGACGAGTTGCAACTGCTCTTGGCGATCGAGTTGGGTGACTTCTGCTAAGACTTTTTCTAGGAGGGGACTCATCATTGACCTCAACTTTGAGATTTCTTTGATTGTACTACTTTGAGAGGGTAAAGGGAAAAAGTCTGGGAGAAGAAACCGGATTTCTACTAGCATCTGGTGTTTATTCACAAATATTTAACAAAGAAACCCGGTTTCTCAGTGGCGGGGATGGGGTAAAATCCCGATGGTATCCCCTACCCGGTGCGCGGCTATGGATGAACAGCGAGTCCAGGCTGAGTTTTTGATGCAAAATGTTCCAACAACATTCTATGAATAAAAATATAGCCCCCACCAATCTTTTGTAAAAATATTCGTTCCGTGGCATGATCCAGAAACTTGGCATAATTCCAAGGAGCTTTACCACTTAGGGTTAAGATAACTCTCAGTGCAAAGTGTTGAATACAGGCAAACATTGCTGGCGAAAATATCCACATAAAGCTCGTAATAACTGCACTCCATAATACAGGAAAACTTGTCAAAATTGTAAATACGCCAAATCCAGTAATCAATATAAATAGCAAGATAATTCCATTTCTTAGTGATGTGTAAGTTCCTTGGTTAGGATTTATAGTTGAGTCTATAACATATTCTTCTGAATCGCTTAGTGATATAAGCCAGAAGACGAGTGCCAAAATCCAGAATACAAATGACCAGTTTAATAAAATTTCTGCTATGAGAGGTGAGGATAAGGTTATATATAAATTTTGAAAAATATATTCAGCAATTATTAGAAACAAAACTAATATTGTTGCGGCAGTACCTATAATTAATGCCATAAAACCTAATGTCCCTAAAAAAGTGCTTATTTTTAAAGATTGCATAGGATTGATTTTTGTTAAACTAGCTAATATAACTCCATATATAAAAAAACATAAAATAAATAATATTTTTGATAAAATTGATATATTCACCAAATACACCAAACTTAATCCCCATAACATAGGAATGCTAAAAAGAGTCGCGCCATACCAAAATCTTTCTTGTTCTGACAACCAACTAGGCTGCATCCGCTCAATTAAAAATATAGTTTGAGATTTACTTGACATATTTTGGCTTAACCAAGTTAGCCAGCGAAGCGTTTTCTGATCGGAATATTGCTGATTCTGCTGACGACGATTTAACATTTTCTGGATATACTTATTGAATAAATGCTCTCGTCTTTTTTCTAAAGGCATTTTGGGTAATTCATAGGCATAAATACCCTCATAGGTAATGGCAACAATGGAAAGTATGAGTGGAGTTTTCGTCAAATCTTGTAACACCGTATCATTAACCCATACTTCTTTTACCCCTTGTAGTGGCTCTCCTACTTGGTCAAAATAATCCTTGATTTGTTCTAGGGTTAAATCTTCAATGAAGATAGCCCCTTGAAATTCTAAACGGCTAGAAAGAGATTCATAGTCTTTGATACGGCTACAAACAATCATCTCGGTTGTTCCGTAACTATTTTTGAAGTCATTGATAGCAATGACACAATCATTTCTACGTTCCTCAGCTACCTCATCTAAACCGTCTAATAACAATAAAAAATCTTGATTTCCCAGCCAATTTTTGCCGATTTTTTGTGGTATCTGATATCGAGTTTCTAGTTCTTCCAACAGCCACTCGGCAAGACTTTGCTTTTTCGCTGCCGCCCAAGAAGACAGGTTAAAAACTACAGGAATGGGCAGTTCAGTATTTTGCTCCGCACGCTGAATTAACTCCTCTGCTATTTGTAGCAAAGTAGTTGTTTTCCCCGAACCTGGATCTCCTAAAATGAGCATAGTGCAACCTTTCCCCATTTTGTCAAATTGGTTGATTGCCTTAGTACCTTTTGGCAAACTTCTGCGAGGCTGTTCCGGTGTTTGCCAATCTAATCGCACGGCATCAAATCGCTCTTCCAACCCTAACTCAATTGACGCTCGGTCAGATAGAGAACCTTTTAGAACTCCTTTAATCCAATAGTTTTTAACTTTGTTTAGTAGTGCTTGACGGTTCTTATAGGCTTGGGGAGTTAGATTTGATGAGCTAGAGGGTGTAATTATGGGCTTTTGCCGTATTTGTAAAAAAGCCATGAGAGTTGGCAATAATGTTCCCATAACAAACAAAAATAAAGATGCATAACCTGCATATTGAACTAGCTCATTGGGCAAATGATCTCCCTTGAGTAATAGGAAGAGGACAATACTTCCAATCACTGGGGGTAGTCCAATCAACCAAGCACGGTTTGTTGTTTCAGAAGTTGTTTGAGAATTACTGGACTGAGTGCTACAGAAGCCAATTCCTACCATAGAGAATACTGTTAGCCCAAAAAATAGTTGTTCTGGAATTGGTAGATCGGATTTTCCTGGTAGTTGATTAATGCCCCAACACATGACACCATTCAATGCTGTTGTCATTAAACTAGGTAGGGAAGCACTCAATTTTCTCATTGCGTTTACAGCAGAATACTCATTTAGGCTTTGATGCTATATTATTCCCCGATAACTTGCAACAAAATTAGCTAACAGTATACTTCTGTAACATTTTAGGGCTGTAGCCACGTCAATATCATCGACCTGCGCCGTCAAATCGCCAGCTACCAACAACAACTCGCCTACACCCCCAGCGAAACCCTCACCCCCACCACCGAAAAATACCCCAACCAACCCTCCCCGGAAACCCTCATCCGCCAACAACTCCAAGCCGCTAACCAGCAATTCCAAGACCTGCTCACGGAACTCGACGACCCCAACTTTACCCTCACCCAACAAGTCCCCGCCCAACTCCCGAACTTGCGCCGCCTCCTCCCCACCCAAACCGCCCTCATTCAGTGGTATATCCCAACCGAAGCGGCA
>NZ_PKGG01000071.1:0-23222 GCF_046480465.1 Arthrospira sp. PCC 8006 | reverse complement strand
GGTGCGTGCGGAAACGATCGCATTAACCGAGCGATTGCTTTTCCAACCCAATCCCCACGTTAAAATAAGGGTAGTAATTCCTATACAAAACCATCTCGCCATAGCCAAATTGCCCAACCCTGGCACTGAGGAGATGGTACTGATAATGCGCCACAGTAACCCCCCCGTTAAATATCCTAATACACCCATCCCGGCCGCCCATTTATAGCGACGGCGTTGATTAAAACCTGCGCCATCGGTCAAGCCCAAACCTGTGCCTAAACCAGCTAAACTTAACACTATAATTTCCGCGCCCAAATTATTAGATAGATGACGGAAAAACAGGTGTAAAGAAGGCTTGAGTAAATCCCCTAATATTTGACCGAAGGGAGACTGATAGGCTAAAATAAACCCTAACCCTGCCCCCACCATGCCTCCTGAACTAGCCAGCCCGATTTGCCAAAGGGTTTGAGTGGTAGCCTGAGATATAGCCAGGACGCTCCGCCCAACCAATTGTAATCCCGTCCAGATAATGCGATCGACTTCAATTAATGCAGTTTTGATCACATCGAGACACAGTTGAGGAAACGACATCATCCGGCGGGGATGCTTTTTCATTCTGGCGATGCGGAATAGATCGGTTTGAATATCATCAGCATTTTGGGGGCGGTTATTTAGATCATTCTCGACCATACAATCAAGTAATTCCGCCAAGGCTGGAGTGACCGCCACCCGATGCCATTGCAATTTTCCGGTCATGGGGTCTTCAAGTTCGGCGGGAAACACACCCGTTAACAGGTGGATACAGGTTCGCCCCAAAGCATAAAAATCGGTAGCCGGAGTTATGGCGGCTCCAACTATTTGTTCCGGGGGACTATAACCGGGAGAAACTAGGCGGGTATGGCTTCTGGGGGTAGTTTCTCGATCGCTATGGACTAAAGCCCCAATTTGTTTCGCGCCGCCAAAGTCAATCATCACCAAGGGACTATCGGCAAGGTGGTTGTAGTCGAGGGTTTGTGGGTGGGGTAAACGCAACATCAGGTTAGACGGTTTCAGGTCTCGGTGTACAATTCCGCGTTTGTGTAACTCCCGCAAAATATCCAAAGCCTGATGCAGCCACAGCATGACCAACTCTTCAGGACAGCCTTGGGGATATTCGGCGAGAACTTCCTCCAAGGTAGGGCCGTTAATTTTTTCCATGACTAAGCAGGGAAATTCTAACGGTTTACGGTTGCGTCTTCGTAGGAAAAAATAGCCGTCTGGGACTACCCGTGGGACTCCCGAATGGTGTAGGGATGCCAAAACTCTGGCTTCTTGTTCAAATAATTCTAGGGCTTTGGGGTCGGGTTGCACGAGGACTTTCAGGACTTTTTCGGATTTGGTTTTCAAGTCCCAAATGGTGTACAGCCGGGAAAATCCCCCACTTCCTAGACTATCTAAGGGAATATAGCGATCGTTGAGTTGCAATGGCGCACCGCAACTTTGACAAAACCTATTGCCCCAAGGCTGGCCGTGGGGTTTAGGGCATTTGGGGTTAATACAGTGAACAGTAGATGAAACGGGATGTTCCACGATAGCGACCTTAGTGGTCCAACTCAACAGTTAATTGTGCTATCGTCCATGATAACGTTTCTGGGCGAGATGTTCCTAATTAGTGACGTGCCTTAATTGTTCAAAAGTTCGATACATTTGAGCGGCTAACTGTTTAGGATTCCACAAGGGGGCGAGGGTGTCTGGTTGTTTAACTCTGGCTAAATGGCTACTAATTTGCTGTCTTAATGCGGCAKTGTGACCAAATTCAATCCCTAGTTGGGTGTATTCTTCCCAACTCCAACCTACACCTATATCTAGGTTAACTGCTTTTAGGAAAGCATAACCCATCCGCGATAAATACTGTCTGCCTGACCTGGTGACTACGGGTAATTCTGACCATAATGCCTCTAGGTTATGGGTTCCTCCATTGTAGGGGTAGGAATCTAACATGACATCCGCAACTTTATAAATCGCCCGGTGTTCTTCTTCGGTTTGGGTGAGTCCTAAGAAGATTAAACGATTTAGATCAACCCCTACTTCTTGGCAGGCTTGGTTATACATTTCTCGCAGGAGTTGGGCATCGCCTTGACCTTTCCGAATTAATACACTATTGGGAACCGATCGCAGAATATTAACCTGGGCTTTAATCATCTCCCCATTGGTTTTTCGCCCCGGCGCAACGCATAGATAAGCTACTGCATTCGGGGGGATATTTAACTGTTGTCTTACCATGTTTCTATCTACGGGACGGGTGGGAAGTCCGGCTATGGCTACGGCGGTATCTGGTAGCCTAACTAGGCGTTCGAGATAATGTTTTTCTATTCCTGGTGGGTGACTATGTTGGTCACAAATTAGATAGTGATTACGGGTGAGATAGGGGGCATCAAATCCTAACCAAGTTACACAAACTGGGGCGGGGGATTTATGCAAAACTTGCACGTTTACTGGAATGGTTACTGAGTCGAGATCAACTAATACATCAATGCGATCGCTTCGGATTTGTTGACTTAATTCTTCTGGGGATGCAAAACCATTAGGATAGGATTTCGGCCAATAACATTTAGCCACGGTTTGTTCATATCTAGCTGTTACCTCGTCGGGGTGCAGTATCCCACTAATATATAAATTAATATGGGGGGTAATTGCGGACATTTCTTTGATGACTCCTTCCGCACACCAACCCACGGAATGGCGGCGAAAATGCTTGGAAAGAAAACCGATTTTTAAAGGTGAACGCGGTTCGGCATAAATCGACGGGGGAGTGGCTATGGGTTCTTGGTAATAATATTGACAAATTAGACGATAAAAGTGGGCGTTTCCTTCTAAGTTATCCCGGAGGTGAGGAACTGTAAATAAAATGATTTCATAAATTAGCCTAATTTCAATGTGTGTTAGGGTTTCTATGCTATTATTACATATTTTTGTCAATTCTTCTAGTTTGGCTAATGCCTGTTCACAAGCCCCTGATTGAGTATAGGAAAAAATATAGGCGATCGCACATAGGACTGGTAGAGTTTTACCGCAGTTTTCCCAGTAGCGATCGGCTACTTTTCGGGCTTTTCCTAAATTGGTGGAATGGCTGAGAAGATCACATAGTTGTTGATAAGCTTCGGCAAAATCTGGTTTAAGCTCCAGGGCTTTTTCTAGGTTGGCTACGGCTTCTTTGGGTTCCTTTTGTTTTTGAATGTGGGCGAGGCGACAGTAAACTTCTGCCCATTCTGGTTTTAATTGTAGGGTTTTTTGATAGTTGGCGATCGCCTCTGGTAGTTGTCCAATGGTTGCCTGCATATTAGCTAAATTAGCATAGGCATCGGGAAAATTGGGTTTCAGTTCAATGACTTTTTGATAGTGATTAATGGCATCTTGGTGGCGGCGCATTTTGGTAAAAATGCGGGCGGTGTGTAGATACATTTCTGGCATTTTGGGGTTGAGATTAATGGCTTTTTGTAACTGTTCTAAAGCCTCTTCTAATCGGTCTTGCTGCACCCGTAAACAGCCGATATTAGCATAGGGTTCCGCCCAATTGGGTTTCCGGGAAATTGCCCGTTGATAACTGGCGATCGCCTGTTCGTATTCACCCCGCCGCGCCAGAATATTGCCAAACTCAAAGTTAAATTCGGCTTCTACTAAATCGGGTTTTAATTCTAAGGCGATTTTCCAGGAATTAATGGCGGCTTCTGTATTTCCTAATTGTTGATAAACTCTCCCTAAATTCCAATGTACCGCCGCCAAGTCCGGTTTAATCTCAATGGACTTTTGATAAGCGGCGATCGCTTCGTTTACCTGCCCATTTTGCAGATACATCGTCGCTAGATTAGCATGAACTTCCGCAAAATTAGGATTAATTTCTAAGGCTTGATTATAGGCGCGAATTGCTGAGGATATTTTGCCTTGAAAATGTAAGGCATTACCTAGGACTACATAGACTAATAAAAAATTAGGATCGAGTTTTAATATTTCCTGACAGGTGGCAACAGTTTCCTCTAATTTGCCTTGAGATAAATATAATTCTGCTTGTTTTTGTAAAGATAATACCCTGGGATTTATCGGCTTTTCTGCCACAAATTTCTCATCAGTTTTAATTAATAACTGTTCAGTGGGAGAGGTAACTAAATCCTCTGATTCCTGGGTGTCTTCCTGATAGTATAGTTCCCCTTCTAAGACTTGACCAGAAAAATCTACCCCCTGTTCATCAAAACTGTCGGTGGCATCTTCTATAAAATTCATCGATTCACTGATAGACCCCGAAACTGGAGTTTCTAGCAGAGATTTTAATTCGGCAATTTTGGCGAGAATATCACTATTATTAGCATCAAGTTTTAGGGCGGTTTGATAATTGGCGATCGCCTCATTAATCTGACGATTTTTTGCCAACGCTTCCCCCAATTTGAAATAAAATTCTGGTCGATTAGGTTGTAGATTAATCGCCCGCTGATAACAGGTAATCGCCCCCGAAATATCCCCTGATTTAATCAGAGCATTTCCTAACATCCAATGAACAATCGCTAAATTAGGAGCAATTTCTAGGCATTTCTGATAACAATTAATCGCCTCATTCCATCTCTCTTGTTGATAATAAACACCTGCCAAATTACTATAAGCTATGCTATAATTAGGCTCGATTTCTAACCCTTGAGTATAAGCCCAAATCGCCAAATCCAGAAAATTATACCTTTGCAGAGCATTACCAACTCGCCCATAGGCTGTAGCCAAATCAGGCTGTAATTCCAAAGCCTTTTCTAAAGCCGAAATAGCCGGATCAATTTCCTGATTATAAATATATGCTTCTGCCAACAGGATATAAACCTCGGCATTATTAAGATCCAGTTCTAAAGCCTTCATATAAGCATCAATACTAGCCGGATAATCACCCCGACTCAAAAATTTCTGACCTTGACAACAATAAACCTTAATCTGTTCGGAATTCACTAACTTGCCTCAAATGCGTGTTTATACAACTAATTATAATCTGTGATAGTATTAGGTAGAATTGGCAACCCTCCAACAGTTACCCAAAGTTATCACTTATTCAAACCACGGCTATGCTATGATATAATACAACACCAACGCTACTTATCCAACCCTAGGGAATTTTGGTTTTGACTCAAATCTGATGTTTGCCAAGGTACAAAACGCGATAAAGTAAAAATTGTTGATCAAACTACAGTTATCCAAAACTGTCCTTTAGGAGTATTTAGCATGAGTCCAGAACAAGACCCCGTTAAGTTAATGAAGCAACAGGTTGGCAAAGCGGCAGCAGACCGGGTTAAATCCGGTTCCATTGTCGGACTGGGAACGGGGTCAACCACAGCATACACAATTCAATTTTTAGGAGAACGCCTCAAAAGTGGGGAAATCAAAGATATTAAAGGCGTTCCCACCTCATTCCAAGCCTCTGTACTTGCCAAGGAATATGGCATTCCCCTCACCACTTTAGATGAAATTGACCATATTGATATCGCTATTGATGGTGCTGATGAGGTCGATCCTAACAAAAATTTAATCAAAGGTGGTGGTGCCGCTCACACTCGCGAAAAAATTGTAGACTGTTTAGCAGATCAGTTTATTGTAGTTGTAGATGGTTCTAAAATGGTAGATCGTCTGGGTTCTACATTTTTATTACCCGTGGAAGTTATGCCAATGGCGATGACTCCGGTAATGGCAGCCATTACCAAACTTGGGGGTAAACCTACCCTGAGAATGGGAGTCAAAAAAGCTGGACCTGTGATTACAGACCAGGGAAATATGGTGATTGATGTCAAATTTGATGCGATCGATAATCCCGCCGAATTAGAAAAAACCCTCAACAATATTCCTGGGGTTTTAGAAAATGGTTTGTTTGTGGGTGTAGCTGATGTTATCCTAGTGGGAGAAATCAAAGACGGTCAACCTATTGTCCGCGAGATTTCATAATCCTAAAAACCGGGGGATAGAAACACAAGCACTGGTTTCTATTTCCCCTAATTGTTGCAATGGAAATAGCCGATGATGCACTATAGACGGTTTGGACGAACTGAACTGCCGATGCCTGTATTATCCTGTGGTGGAATGCGGTATCAATATCAATGGCAAGATGCCTCTCCTGAAAAAATACCCCCCGAAAGTCAGCGGAATTTAGAAGCGGTAATTCGCCGTTCCCTAGAGTCGGGAATTAACCATATTGAAACCGCTAGGGGTTACGGTACATCAGAGATGCAACTGGGTTGGATTTTACCAAAACTACCCCGGGAAAGGCTAATTGTTCAAACCAAAGTTTCCCCGAAACCTGACCCGGCTGAGTTTCGCCGTGACTTGGAAAAATCCCTGAAATATTTACAGTTAGACCATGTAGATTTATTGGGTCTGCATGGGATTAATACCCCGGAACTTTTAGAATATTCGATTCGACCCGGTGGCTGTTTAGAAGTGGCTCAAGAATTACAAAAAGAAGGAAAAGTGAGATTTATTGGCTTTTCCACCCACGCGCCAACGGATGTTATTGTTAATGCGATCGCTACTGATAAATTCGACTATGTTAACCTACACTGGTATTATATCAATCAACTAAATTGGCGCGCTATTGAAGCCGCCACCCGTCATGATATGGGAGTATTTATCATCAGTCCTTCTGATAAAGGTGGGAAATTATATGATCCGCCTCAAAAGTTGGTAGACCTATGTTCTCCCATTAGTCCCATTGTATTTAACAACTTATTTTGTTTATCTCATCCCCAAGTTCATACCCTCAGTTTAGGCGCATCGAAACCTACAGATTTTGATGAACATTTACAGACTCTTGACCTCCTAGACCGTTGGGATGAAATCGTACCCCCCATTTTAGAAAAGCTAGAGAAAGCCGCCATGGAAGCCCTAGGGGAAGATTGGTTAAAGACATGGAATCAGGGTTTACCTAACCCAGAAGATACACCCAATAATATTAATATTCCCATCATTCTGTGGTTAAGAAATTTGGCGATCGCATACGATATGATAGAATATGGTAAAATGCGCTATAACTTACTCGGAAATGGTGGTCATTGGTTCCCCGGACAAAACGCTGCCACTATTGACCAAGTAGATTTAAGCCACTGTTTAAAAAATAGTCCCCACGCCGATCAAATCCCCCAATTATTGCGAGAAACCCATCAACTGCTAGGCGGTCAATCAGTCCCCAGACTATCTCAAAGTTAAGTTAATCAGAATCCCGTAATAATTACCCGACTATCCTATTAGCAATAAAGCGCGGAGTAAAACTTTAGGTCTCAGAAGAGTCTTAATAGTTAGTCGTGGCGGTTTAGGGATATAAGTAGATTGACGACTAAAGTGATATTCTTGCCATCGCAAAACCACAATACAAACCAGATAAATCATATAGCCTGGTTCCTCCATCTGAGTAAAAATTAACCCAAAAGACAAGGGACATAAAACCAGAAACTTAGAAATATCATCAAAACAGAGTCTACGCCAAACCACAAACCAAATATATAAAAATGATGCCAGTCCCAAAAAACCTACATCTCCCCAAATTCCCGCCCAACCAAACAGGGGAGAAAACATACTCGATTGATCTCCTAACCAACTAGCTCCTGCGGCTCCCCAAATGGCATTAGTAGCTGGGTGTGAAGTAGCCCCAAGGGGTCTTAAAATAAACGCATATTCCCGCAGCATCCAGCCTCCTAGTCTTCCTACAGTGTGACCAGGACCTAAGCCTAGTAAAGGATGAAGGGGAGACTCATAGAAAGTCGGAACAATGCGAAAGGTAGCAGATTTCAGTAAAGTAGCTTCTCCTTCGGGTCCATAAATTTCCGGCCGCATCCAAGTTTGAAAAGCACCCATACCAGGTACATTATGAATCGCCCACCAAAACCCATAAGATAATATCCCAAAAATAATTAAAAACTTAATGGCATCAGCCAGATTTTTAAACTTAGTCAATAGCAGAAATACTCCAGCAATGCCAAACACTAAAACCACCTGTTTAGCATCAGAAATAACCATGTGCCAAAAAGTTGCTAAAATCACCACAGTCCGCAACCATATAGGCAGATTTTTGGCAGCAAAAAAATAGTAAATTCCAAAGGTTAATGATACAGAAGCACCGATGACATGACCGGCACCTTGGGCAATAAAAACACCTTTGATATTGTCTTCTAATCCCTGGCGTAGATGGAGATGCAGAACATACTGTTGCACATAGGCAAATGCTAGATTAGTGAAGGATGCAAAAACAATATAGCCACGCAATTGGTTTAACTTATCTAAAGTAATCGGGACAGTCAGAATAATAACAATAAATAAAAAATGTTCACATAACAACAAGAAATTAACGGCAATATTAATTAAACCTGCGGTATTTAATAAGGCACTTGCTACCGAAATTACCAGAAAGATAAATAGGGCAACTACCATTTCTTTAATGATGGTAATTTGTTGTCGGTCTTTGACTTTGGTTTTCCACAGAGCAAAAGCAAACAGCCATGGCACTATTCCCAGATGCAATAAGTTAACAATTGATGGGAATTTTAAAAGCTGAAGTACCCGGGAAAAAAATGCCGAACTGAAGGCAACTAGAGTCAGGGTAGATAGTTTAATATATCCTTTTTTGGGTTTAGTTAATATTGGCTGATTGTGGTTAATTTTCATGAGTAACTAAATCTACTAGGATTTACTTAAAACTAACTGGTAAATTGATTTAAGTTGCTGATAATTTTGTGGTGCTGTATACTTGGCTTCAAATTCTGCTCGTGCTTCTCGACGCATTTGGGGGAGTTTTTTGGGATGAGAAATTAGGGAGTCAACTTGTTCGGTAAGACTGATAGGATCGCCGGGTTTAAATAGGAGTCCCGTGCGACCATGTTCTACTAATTCGGCGATCGCACCTAAGTTAGAAGCAATGACCGGAGTACCCTTAGCAAAGGCTTCTACAGCCACTCTACCAAAGGTTTCATACCATTTAGAAGGGAAAATTAAAACCATTGCTTCTCCCATCAATTTATACACTTCTGGGAGGGGTCTACGTCCTAACCATTGAATGTGAGGTAATTTCTCAGCAGCGGCTTGGACACGGGGAACTAAAGGACCATCTCCCACAATTTTTAAGGGTACTGGTTGACGGAGATTTTGCCAAGCATCAATCAGCACATCTAAGCCTTTTTCTACAGATAATCTACCTACAAAGAGTGCATATCCCCCTTCCCCGTTGCCAACTCCGGGATCGGGATAGACAAAGTTAGGTTTAACGATTATTTGGTCTTCTGACCACCCGGCTTGAATAAATTTCTGGCGCGCAAATTGGCTGAGGGTAATAAATATATCTACCTGATTTACCCACGTGCGAGCCATACGGTGTAGGGTTAACATGGTTGCAGTTACGCCACTGGCGGCTCGATTTTGTCGGTAACAGGCGTGAATAACTCCGGGATAAGGTACAAATTTACCTAGGCAATCTTCACAAATGCGATCGTCTCTAAAAAATAATCCATTAGGGCAAATTAATCGGTAATTTCGGAGGGTCTGAACTACGGGAACTCCCTCAGATTTAGCCGCATAGTATACCGATGGAGATATCAAGGGGAAAAAGTTTTGAACATGGACAATATCTGTGGGATGAGTTCGTAACTTCTGTTTAACTATTTGGTAGGCTTCTGTAGACCAAATGGTTGTCAAGGCTAAATTGGTTTGATTAAGGGTGGCAACTCGATCATTGCTATCTTGATAAATATCAACTTGATTACCATTTTCTTTGAGCAAATTGGCTTCGGCTTGGGCTGATTCGTCTTCCCCGCCTCGAATTTGATAATTGTTATGAATAGACAAAATACGCATTAAGATTGAGTTTATGGCTCAGTAAATTGCTATAGTTATTATACAGTAAACTTTTTCATTATGCTGGCTCTGTTGCGTTCCCTAATCCTGGCGGCGCTAAAACTGTTGTATAAATTTCTTCTAATCTTCGCGTTTGGCGATCGCGATTAAAGTTTGACTGCATATATTGTCGCCCTTGTTGACTAAATTTTTGCCACATTTCACAATTAGTTAATAATTGCTGTATTGAGTTAGCTAAACCATCTATATCTCTTTCTGGACAAAGAAAGCCAGTTTCTCCATCAATCACCGCTTCTGGTATACCAGCATGGTAGGTACTCACCACCGGAAGACCCATCGCCTGCGCTTCTAAAACCACATTCGGTAAACCCTCTGAGTCTCCCTGGGATGCGGTAATACTGGGAGTCGCCATAATTTGGGCGCGGTTCATCCAATTTTTGACTATTTCTGGAGATTGTACACCTAAAAATTGATAATTTTTGATGGTTTTAGCTGCTAGATTTTGTAAATAATTAGCCAAGGGACCATCACCAATAATTACTAATTCTATATCCGGTATATTTGCGGGAATTTTTGCCATAGCTTTAATTAAATATTCACAGCCTTTTTTTTCGGTTAGCCGACCTACAAATAAAACAATTGGCTCCCGTTGAATAGCCAAATCAGGCGTAAATTTATTAAGATCAACACCATGATAATGGGTCTGAATTTTCTCGGGTGGAAATCCCTGTTCTATAAGTTTTTTTTCAATAAACTTAGAAACAGCTAAAAATAATGTTGTCTGTTGTTTCAAGGTTGCTAGGCGTTGAAAATAAATCCAGTGATTGAGGGAGGTATACTGAGATGATTCTTTATTTACCGTAGCATCTGCGCCCCGGTAGTGAACGATAAGGGGAATTTTGAGCCGCACAACCCAAGGCAAAATTAGCGCCCCACTCAAGCCAAATTGAGCATGAATCAGCAGCGGATTTAATTTTTTGACTTTCTCATAAATTTCCGGCGCAAATCCAGTTATTTTAAAAAGCTGTTCTGCTACTTTATCTATAGKTTTTCCTTGATTAATAACTAAAGTGCGTTCCCCTGGTAAATCTAACCCTTTAACCCGCCGACAACCCACATAATAAGGGGTAAATTTCTCAAGTTTTTCGGCCGGATCTCGGATAAAAGTTTGGGAGGGAGGAAGCAGTAGACTATTAAAAATAATGATATTCACTGTCGTAATTATACCGAATTATTAGAATTGTGGATTTTTTCATATAAGTTAGCTAGTTCTTGACCTTTTTTTTGCCAACTATACAAGTTTTTAACTCTGGCGCGAGAGCGATCGCTTTTTTGTTTCCACAGATGGTTATCATTAGCTAAAATAGTCATGGCATTAGCCAAATCATTGATAACTTGATCGGGGTTATTTGCCTCAACTTTAAAGCCTACATCCTCAGAAACAATTAATGCTGGTCCCCCTAAATTTAAACAAATAACCGGGCGACCTGCTGCCATGGCCTCTAAACAAACCAACCCCCCTGATTCATGTAGGCTAGGATGAACTAATGATACACATTCTGAGAGTTTTGTCAAGGTTTCAGATCGAGATAATTGATTGTGAAATATCACTTGATCGTCAATTTTTAACTGTTTAGCTAAAGTCTCTAATCGACTCCTCTCTGGCCCATTTCCCACTATCCAATATTCAGCATTTTCTGGTAATTGAGCCTTAGCAAATGCTGGGAGTACCAAATGAAATCCTTTCCAGTGCAATAGGCGACCAATGCTAATAAACCGGATAATTTTAGGTGGAGATTCAGCCAACTTGCTAAGTTGAGTTATTTCTAAATCCGATAATCCTAATTGAGATAAAATCTCTACATTTTTCGCTCCTAATTTTCTGAGTCTCTGGGTGGTTTCTGCGGTGGTTCCCCTGGCTAAAATACTGCGTTGGGCGGTGAGTTTAACGAAGGGGTCTAATTCTCCTAAAGTCCTGGCTATATCTCGCATTATTTCATACATAATTCCCCGCCAACCAAAGTCTTTCCAGAAGGCTTTGGGAGCTGATTCTCCACCGCCTACAGGTCCCCATAAAAAAGGAATAGGAAGAAGTGCTAAAAAACTGGGGGTTGAGTGGCGAACATAGGTGACATGATGCACTACATCAAAATTGATGGTTTCCTGGAGTTTTTTGGCAACTAAATAAGCTACTATTTGCCATAAATAATAGTGCAGGTAAACTAGCTTTTTTTTGAGATGTAGTGGTCGCAGCCAGGAGGGAGGTTCGCAGTAAATTACCTGTAGTTTAATAATGGGGTTTTGGTTGAGTTGGGCTTCAATGGTTGGGCGGTTATTTTGTCGGGTGAGAACCCAAACATTATGATATTTTGCTACTTCCTGAATAGTATGCCAACCTACCCCCGGTTCTGAACCTTCTCCGGGGCGACAGGCGTAAGCTGAAATTAGAATATTTAAAGGTTCCACGCCTCCTCCTTTGGTTTAGGAATTTGGAAATATAAAAGATGTAACTTGATTGAGAAAATTAGCTGCGGCTTGGGGGGTGTAATTATTCATTAATTTTTGCGATCGCATTCCCATTAACCTAGCTAATTCGGGATTGTGAATAAACCGGGTCATCAATTCTGCTAAATATTCCGGCTTTTGGGGATGAAAACAATAACCGTTTTCTCCATCGGTAATTAATTCCGATGCTCCGGCTAATTTAGAACACAAAATAGGTCGCCCTAAAACCATTGCCTCTAATACTACCATCCCCCAAGTATCCTCCAAAGTGGGTAAGACAAAAATATCAGCTTGGGTGAAATAAGTGGCTAAGTTATTGTATTCTACCCGACCAAACCAACGCACATAATTAGTGAGTTGATTGTGTTGACAAAAGGTTTCTAACTCCTGTCGTTGCTCACCATCACCCACAACCCATAACTGATAATTAGTTTCTCCCTGTTGTTGTAGTATAGCACAGGCTTCTAAAAGATAGCTCAAGCCTTTGCGAGGAATAACTCCCCCTACAAATAAAAAGGTTAGCTTTTGAGAATATGTGGATTTTAAATCTCGATCAGGAGTACCCAGGGATTGCACCCATGGAACCTCATAGGGATGAACAAAAACTTGATTTTCTTTAGCATTTAGAATCTCTATTAAATAGTTTTTGCCACCGTGAGAGTTGGTAATACAAGCGTCAGCAGCTTTTACCATACCGCGTCTAATAGCTAGACGTAGGGGGGAGTTACGATAGTCTACACCGGGGGAACTCCCCTCGTAAGCGATGACAACTCGCCAACCTCCTATAGGTTTAAATAAAATGGCTAAAATTGTCCACACACCAAAGGAGTTAGAAAAAATTAAATCTGGTTTAAACTGGAGTAATCGCTTGACAATATTTAGGGGAAGATAGGTAAAATTATCTCCATAACTATTGGCAGATTTTCTCAGGGAAATAATTTGGCGATCGCCTAAAATTTCCACTCTAAAACTATCCTCTAGTCCCGGTGCGAAACCATGCCAGCGACTGGTAAAAACCGTGGTATCTGGAAATAACTGGCTGTAGCAACTCAGGGAAGGTTGCCAGTAGTAAAAAGCAGATGTCAGCAACCATGCAACGCGGGTATTTTTCATGATAATTACCTAATTAAGATTCGGAGATATCGGATTGTTTCATGGTTTTAATCGTTGTTAAATACTGTCCTAAAAATGGTAAACCGCCGATGGCGGGTAGGAAATAGCGAGCTGTACACAGTAGACCCAAACCTGCCGCCACAGTGGCATCAAAATAAGGTTCATAGAAGATAACCAGTGCTGCATCCCGAGTTCCGACTCCCGCGAAAGTTAGGGGTAATAAACCCGCTAAAATTGCCAGGGGAGAAAGGGCGAGGCTGGACATAAATGGAGCCCAGGCGTTGAGAGCTAGGATAAAAAACCAGATTTGCAAGAGATGGAGAAACCAGATAAAAATTGAAGTAGTGCTAATTTTCACAAGTTGGCGTTTGTCGCTCCAGAAGTAATTGTGCATTTGAGCCCATGAGATTTGCAGTTTTTTAACTTTTTCTTTAATTTTATTGGGGGCAACTTTGCGAATTATTCGGAAGAATAAATCAGCAAATTTACGGGAGCCTAAAATTGATAATCCCACCAATAAACCGATAGTTACACCAAGGGTCATAGTCCAGAATAGCAGGTCTTTTTGGGGATACAAAAGCAATCCAAATACGCACCATAGCAGCAGGGAGAGTAGGTCGCAGGATTTCTCAAAAACCACCAGGGAAAGGGACAGGGAACCGCTCAAATGCCCCCGTTCTCGCATGAAGTAGGCTTTAGCAATATCCCCCATTTTGGACGGTAAAACCATGTTGAGGACGCTGGCGGCGAGAATGAGGCGGTTGGCTTCTGCAAATCCGAGATAGGTGCTTTTGGGCATAAGTTGTTGTAGTCGCCAAGCGGTAAATAAAGTAATAGGAATTACCATGGCTAAACTCACAGGCATCCAAAAGCGATCGGAATTTAGAAAGATGTCTGCTAATCCTTGCAGGTCAATTTTAGAATAAATAATTGACAGGATAATAATGCTAACGGCAATGGAAATAAATCGCTTCATAGAGACAAATCCTAGGGCTAAAATTTAGTTGTCTTTGTGATGGTCATATTCCATCCTACGCAGGCGCAGTTGAATATCTTCTAGCATTTTTCGATTTACAGCCATTAAATCAGCAATTAAACCAAACATCCACAATTGAAAACCAATTAAAATTAGGATAGCCGCTAAAATTAAACTGGGAGCGCGAGCGCGGGTAGGTTCTCCCACAAATAGCACTAACCAACGGATACATAATATCAGTCCTAAACTCAGGGGAAAACTTCCTATAAAAGTGAATAATCGCAGCGGTCTATAGGTCATGAAAATTCTAAAAATGGTAAAAATTGACCGCTGGATATAGGAAGGAATACTTTTAACTAATCGGGAAGGTCGTAAATAGGAATTAGTACGGATGGGTACGGATGTAATAGCGATACCTTTTTGACCTGCTTGAATAATGCTTTCTAAGGTATAAGTATATTCATTAAAAACATTAAGCTGCATGGCTGCTTGGCGACTGAAAGCTCTAAAACCACTGGGAGCATCGGCTATTTTAGTGCTACTGGCAACTCGCACAACACGACTACCGAGTTTTTGCAGGAACTTTTTAGCAGCAGAAAAGTGTTTAATATTCTGAATTGGTCTGGCTCCAATGACGACTTCTGCATAACCTAATAAAATGGGTTCGATGAGTTTGGGTATATCTTGGGCGCAGTATTGGTTATCAGCATCGGTGTTAACAATAATATCTGCTCCGGCTTTTAATGATGCTTCAATTCCTGCCATAAATGCTTTAGCCAAACCTTGATTATGGTCAAAATTTACCACATAATCAACACCACAGGCTTTGGCAACTTCTACAGTATTATCAATACTACCATCATTAATAATTAGCCATTCTACACAATCGATACCGGGGATTTGGCGGGGAAGTTCCGATAGGGTAAGTCCGATAGTTGGTGCTTCGTTAAAACAGGGTATCTGAATAATTAGCTTGGTCATAATTTGGTTGATTAATTGTGTTTAATAAAAACTGTCACCACCTCTTTTGACCATTGGGGTTGATAAACTTGTTGGTCAATAATGATTTCAGGGTTGTTGATTTCTGCTACACCACTGGCGATAATAGCGCAGGGAGAAAAGTCCTGATGGGGGGATATTTTGGCTTTGATGGCAGATTCATTATTTATCATAATATGTCTAAGTGTGATAGGGCGATCGCTTTTTTGCTTAAACAGTACCCAAAAAGGATATTCCCAGGTGTCACCCCCAAGAATCAATCCGACATCTTTACAGTTTTCAGTTAGGATAAAATCTACTGATTCACTATAGGGTGCTTGCAGTTTTGGTATATTAATAAAATATTGGTCGTTACGGCTAAGAGTCCAAAGATTATTTACCTGATTCTCTGACAAGATTTTACTGTTAAAAACTAGAGGTCTTGATTCATTAAAAATTAACCATAATAAGGAAGCAATAATCATAATTATAGCTACTGAATTGCCAATTTTAGGCTTTAATAATTTGTCCATAATTACTCCTATAAATGCTGAGGATAGGACGAAAAGGGGTAAATGTAGACGACTGCGCCAAGGAGACCAAGCAATCAAGGTACAGAACAATAAAAATCCCACTATAATCGACAGCATATAAATGGCTAAATAGTAGCGCTGTGGTTGAGGAAATTTAGGTAATTTGATGACAAATAAAATAGATAATCCCATAAATAATATTATATGAATAGGATTTCCTGCCAAATCTTCATGATTTATTAAGGTATGAATATCGAAATTTTGACCGGGCGGAAAAGTGGTTCTTTGGTCGTTAATATCAACTCCAATTAATTGGTGAACGGCGGCAATACCATTAATTAATAGTAGATTAATATCTCGAGATGAAGTGCTTAGGTGTAGGGCTATATTTCGGATAGTGTTAGAAATTAAAACCGGGATGCTGAAAACCTCTAGTTTGTAGTCTCCAGAGGTTCCTAAAATTGAACCAAATACCTCATAATTTCTCTGAAAATGACCAAAATTAATGGCTAAAGCGATCGCACCAATAACCATAAAGGGTTGCCATACTTTCCAGCCACATTGCTGGAGACTAACTAAGCCAAACCATAATCCGAAGGGAAAAAGATAAAAATAGGCAGTTCCTTTAGTTAATAGGGCTAAACCTAAACTTGCACCAATGGCTAAGGGATAGGAAACTCGTTTTTTATCTTGAATAGAAATAAGTGTATAATAGACAAAAGCCACCATCCAAAATGCACCCACATAGTCGGTTTGAGTGCTAGATGCTTGTAAAATACCCATGGGAATTGTGGCACAGAAAACGGCGGCAAATACCTGCGATCGCAGTCCCCCACCCAGTTGTTTAGCAATTAACGATATTCCGATAATACTCCCTACCATACTAGCCCATTGAACGAAATTAGCGAGGCGATCGCCACCACTAAGAATTTGCAGATTTGTCACAGCAAAACCCGACCAAGGACCAAGGGATATTTGTCTAGTAATTGAGGTGGGATAGTGATTAACGCTACCATTTTGCATCCAGTGAACTACTCTACTCATGTGATAGGTCATAGAGTCCCAGTTATTAGGGGGTGCGATCGCGGCAGTTAGGCCAATTATGAGGATAATAACTGCGACGCTGGCGATCGCCAATTTGAGAAACACCGAAATATTATCAAATTGCCAATTAACCAACTTAATTTGACTTGTCCTCAGAATTTTACCAACCGTCAAACCTAAGATAATATTAACTATAATCCATACCATAAATAATGGCATAAATTTGAGCCACCCAAACATACTCAGTAATTCGGTAATTAATACTACTAAAGTTCCCCAGGCGAGTCCAGTTGATAAAATCCCACTCCGCCAACCTTGTCCGCTTTGACGAAATATCAGAAACAGAAATATAAGTGGAAGTAAAATCAGGATGGCAGACATCTGTTTAACCTCAGCATTCAGGTAGCGAAATATTAACTATACTTGTTCAAAAATAATCCGGGAAAACTCGGATGCTGAGTTTTGTTTAACCCAATTTTGCATGGGTATAGGATCGCAAAGTTCCAGAGGATTAGGAATTTCTAAAAACTTAATTAATCCCTTAGCAATTTCTTGGGGTTGGCTAGAATCAACAGTTAATCCCAGATGATAGCGTCGCACCATTTCTCCCATTAATCCATAATTAGAACATAGTACAGGTTTGTTAGCCGCCGCCGCCAATAAGAGAATACCACTCATCCCCACATGGCGCTGATAGGGTGCTAAAACCACATCGGAAATTTGAAAGTAAGCCATAACTTCTGACTCCGGCACAAATTGATAATATCTAATAATTTGAATTGGCTTAGTTTGACAAATTTCGGTGATTTTGCTGTCTAGGGAATCAGCAATGCTAGACTCTCCCACCAGGAGAATACAGAGTTTATGACACCAATCTGCTGGTAAACTGGAAATGCTATCAAGTAGCTGATAGATGCCTTTACGTCCTGTTAAAGCACCAAATAATAGAAATACTCGGCGCTGAGAATCTATTTTTAGATGCTTGCGCCAATTATCTATTTGAATTGGTCTTAAATTGTCTAATTTTACCGGATCAGGAAGGTAGACAGCTTTAGGTTGACTCGGAAACTTAGGAAACTGATTAAGTTGGGGGACGGCGAAAGGATCAAGGCAAAAAATAGTTTGCAGTTGAGGATTAGCCAAAATGCGTTTTAGGGCTATTTTTTCGCGTAACTGTTGCAGGTAATTTTTCCAAGTGCGATCGTAATTAGCTAATTGGTGATA
The DNA here is from genome assembly GCF_046480465.1 of Arthrospira sp. PCC 8006. Lineage (NCBI taxonomy): Bacteria > Bacillati > Cyanobacteriota > Cyanophyceae > Oscillatoriales > Microcoleaceae > Arthrospira > Arthrospira sp. PCC 8006. The sequence continues at coordinate 5,033 of NZ_PKGG01000071.1, read as the reverse complement.
GTGAAAAGTCGGCCGAAAATAAATCCCCGAAAATGTGCAGGGTGATTTTGCCCCCAACGCTAGGGGAATTTGACAGGTATCAAAATACATAATCAGACAATGATCGGGTCTCAAGTTGGTGGCATACTTGCAGAAAATTTCCCACTCTTGAAAATGGCGGCTTAGTCTTTTTAACCTAGATTTTCGGGAGTTAAGATGTTCTTCTTCGGCTTGGGTAATTGGCACAAAACGGATGTCTTGATGATGATCACCTTGACTCAATTCGACGACATCGTGATGTGCCTCTATAAATCTAGGAGATACAACAATCTCCAAATTTTTGGGGATTTTATGGATTTGCCAATATTGAATTAAATGGTGAATATAACTGGGATGATGACCTCGAATCGAAAGGTCAAACAGCATCAATTTTTGTGGATAATTTTTCACGGTGATTTTATCCCCTAAATTTATCGACATCCAATGATAGTCATTCCTCTAAAGAAAAGGGGAGTGTTGGCTATTTTTTTGCGGAGTTTATAAGGCAAAATGTTTAAGAAATATTCTACGAAATTAATCAGATAAATTGATATACTGTTGATGGGAATTTCTAAGTAAATCTTGCCGTTAGACTTCACCCAAATTATCTTAGAAAAACCTACTTTCTTAAAAATATCATACATTTCACTGAGTTTATATTCTTTTAAATGAAAGCCAGTAGCTTGCTGATCAAAGTGGCGAGAAACATCATGGGGACCTGAATACCAATTAGGTGTGATACAAATATACTTACCATTTGCAGCTAAAGTATTGTAGATATTTTCAAGCTGTTCTAGGGCATCATCAGGATGTAAATGCTCCATTAATTGATGACTATAGGCTAAATTAACTGTATTTTCAGGTACGGGAATACTACAACCATCGGAAATAAAAATTTCCATATTATCGGGAATATTCGGTAGTTTAGTAATTTCGGTTGATACATCAACTGCATAAACTCGTTTTACCCGTTTAGCGACTTCTAGGGATAAACTACAATCACCAGGACCTATTTCTAAATAGGTGATTTCTGGGTTAAGAAAACGGGCTAATAATTGCAAACGCTGGTTAACAATCCAAGTTTGAATTTCAGGGCTAGATTTCCGGGTAAGTTGAGGATGATGCGGGACTTTTTGGAAGAGTTGATTATATACCTCAGTGTATAAATGCCCATTAATGCGTTCCTCTCTGCTAGAATTCATTAACTGGCGGGCGAGTTCTTGTTCAATTTGATAATGTTCTCGAATTTGCTCCCAGGTGCGGCTATCTCTAGCATCAGTTTTGGGAGTATAAACCTGAGTTTTGTCGCTCTGATTTTTAGTCATAATTAATCGGTAAATTGAGGTGGTACGAATTAGGTAAAATACGATAAACATTCAACTAAATCTCGGAAATTTAGGTGTTTATATGGAGATTGCTAAGACTCAAACAACCAAACAACGGAGAAATTATAGTTCTCGGCTGAATTATAGTAGGCGCGGTTATCAGAAACAAAATTTTATGTTGATTATGGCACGGTTTTAATGGGAAGTCAGCTATGGATAGTTATGGATAGTTAATATATAGTTAAAGATTAGATAATTAAAACTGATGCAATCATCTTTAACAATCAAATCCATATTAATTATAATAGAATAATCAAAGCATTGTTGGGAATTATTAACTATGGCTCTAGTTCAGCCCGATGTGGCACTTTTCCTTCGTTATATCGGCGGAGGTGGTGCGGAGAGGGTTATGCTAAATCTGGGTCGTGGTTTAATTGCAAAAGGCTTCAAAGTAGACTTAGTTATAGGTAAAGCCTGGGGGCCTCACTTGGCAAAAGTACCACCAGAAATAAGGATAATTGATTTGGGGGCTTCTGGGGTTTGGGGTACTAKTTGGGCGCTGAGAAATTATTTGCAGGAATCACAACCAAAGTCGCTACTTTCTGCCCTCCATTATGCTAATGAAATGGCGGTTTGGGCAAAACGTCTAGGGGGAGTTTCCACTCGGGTGGTTGTGTCTGAACATAATACTTTTTCGGAGGCAATACAACATACTACTAAACTTAGAAAAATTTTGCTGCCGTTGTTTGTTCGCTATTTCTACCCCTGGGCGGATGGAATTGTAGCTGTTTCTAAAGGGGCGGCTGAGGACTTAGCTAAAAGTACAGGTTTAAATAGCGATCGCATTCAATATATTTATAACCCAGTTATCACGCCGGAATTACTGCAAAAAGCCCGAGAAACTTTAGATCATCCTTGGTTTCAACCGGGGGAACCTCCGGTAATTTTAGGAGTTGGAAAGCTGGAAGCACAAAAGGATTTTCCTACCTTAATTAAAGCCTTTGATCAAGTGCGAAAAGTGCGGGAAGTTCGCCTAGGAATTTTAGGTTGGGGACCTGATGGCGATCGCCTCAAAAATCTGATCGAAGATCATGGTTTAGGAGATGATGCTGCTCTCTTAGGATATGCTGATAATCCCTATCCTTATATGGCAAATGCTGCCGTATTTGTGTTGTCTTCTCGCTGGGAAGGTTTACCAACGGTTTTAATTGAAGCTATGGCGGTTGGGACTCCGGTAATTTCCACTAATTGCAAAAGTGGGGCAGCGGAAATTTTAGCAGAGGGTCGATATGGTTCCCTGGTTCCCGTTGGCGATCCTACAGCCATGGCAGAGGCGATTTTAGCCNACCCTCGAAGGTAACACCCAGGCTGTAAACACTTCATGGCTAGGACAGTTTAGCCAGAAAATGGCAACCCAAGAATATCTGAAAATTTTAGGACTTGATCAACATTTAATTAATCACCAATAGGATAAATATGTCACCAGGAGTTGTCTATATTGCATCGGGCCAAAAATACATCGCAGAAGCCTCTCAGTCTGCGGCAACTTTGCATGAAAAAATGCCCCATATTCCGATTACTTTGATTGCTAGTGAGAACACCAGTAATCAACATTTTGAGCAAGTAATTATCATGGAAAATCCGCAATATAGTTTATTGGATAAAGTTCAATACATGGTTAAATCTCCCTACGATTATACCTTATTTTTAGATACAGATACATATATTTGTGAACCGTTTTATGAACTTTTTGAACTGCTAGAAAAATTTGATATTGCTACTTCCCATGAACAAACCCGGATTAGTTATCAGGTTGATGGCGTTCCTGATAGTTTTCCGGAAATGAACACAGGAGTTATTCTCTTTAAAAAATCTCCTCAATTAGAAAAAGTTTTTCAAGACTGGCTCAATTTTTACCAGCGAGATCTACAAAAAACCCGAAAACCTAAACATGATCAGCCGGCTTTTAGAGAAGCACTTTACCAAAATTCAGAACACCTGAAAATTGCTACTCTCCCACCTGAGTATAACTGTAGAACCGAAAAAGCTGTGTTTATTCAGGGAACTGTTAAAATCATCCATATGCACCCAAAACCGGAACGCATGGAACTAGGAAAGCTGGCAAAATACATCAATATAAACAAGGAGATACGCGTTTTTATTCCGGGCTTAGGATTAATCAATACCAGACGTTGGCAGTTGCGTTTTTATACGCGATATTTTACTATTATCTTACCCATGTATTTTCCCAGGCTTTTAGGTTGGTTAAGTTATCGATTTAAGAAAGCTAAGTTAAAATCTGATTAAAAAGTGATAAATATTGCTGGGCTTGTCTTTCTAGGGGAAAGACTCTTGCGGCTTTTTCTCTGGCGTTTTCCTGGAGTTTGTGCAGGCGATCGCTATCATTTAATACCCATTTAATTCCCTCGCTTAAATCCTCAATTTCATAGGGTTTGACCAGATAACCATTAACTTGGTGATCGACAATATCCTTGAGTCCAGTAGCATTAAAAGCCACCACCGGAGTACCACAGGCTAAGGCTTCTGAAGCCGTTTGTCCAAAGGATTCTTGCAAGGATGGAACAATCATCACATCGGCGGCAGAATAGACCAAAGCCAAAGCAATATCATCAGAGAAACTGCCGAGATAATTAGCTGGAAAACCTAAATCTACTGGGTTGTCCGGTTCCGCAGATCCAAAAACTACTAATTCAAGCTGATTTTGCCACCCTGACTGACTCAGCTTTTGCAGCGCCGGAAGTAGCAAATTAAAACCCTTTCTGGGGTCAGCAGTCGCAGCGATCGCCCCAAATAAAACCAGTTGTTTATCCTGGGGTAAATTCAGTAAATGTCGGGCGATTTTGGTTTCTATAGGTCGATAAATTTGGGTATCCAGACAGAAGGGAATCACCTCTACTCGTCGCTGTCCAAATAGGGAACTTGAACGCACACAATCCGCCATCCAACTACTAGGAGTTACAATAGTTAAGTTGAGATTTTTCCAGGCTTTAAATTTCCGTTCCCAAACCTGTCGAGATAAATCCCGATCGCGACCACTTTTGAGTTGGGGACATTGACCGCAGGAATTTTGGTAGCGATCGCATCCCTCGCTGTAGTGACAACCTCCAGTAAAGGGCCACATATCTTGGAGAGTCCACACTAAAGGTTTGTTCAATTTAGCCAAAGTTTCAATCTGGATAAAGCCATTACAAACCCAGTGTAAATTTACCACATCTGGGTTAATTTTAGCTACCCTAGCAGCTATGACATCAGGAAACCATTGAGGAGAAAAAAGCAGGCGATCACGTTTTGGGTAGCGTCTCAGGGGGATACTATTAGCACCAGGACCTAGTTTAGTGATCATACTTTTTTCAGCTATAACAGTGCGATCGACACTAAATTTTCCCCGTACCAACATTCGAGATTCAACCCCCATAGAAATCAAACCTCTATGTACTCTATATGCAGCTCTGGCTGCACCGCCTTCGATATCAGTTGTACTTAAAATTATTGGTTTTATTGGCTGTTTCATTGGTTGCTAACTCATTATTTTAAAAAAATCAAAATCATCATCTATTTTCTTAACTATGAATAGGGAACCTTTAACATCCACCACCCTTGATAATTTTCGGAATTTGCCGCCCCATTTTTGGGGTTGTCCCGGTTACTATCCAGCCAAGCATCTAGGCT
>NZ_PKGG01000102.1:0-17351 GCF_046480465.1 Arthrospira sp. PCC 8006 | reverse complement strand
CACTAAACACTTCGTTTATGWCCTYSAGTTYYKTGCMKWGYKWKRKSARAWGMYCSAAAMGYTRGGAMYTATAGCATTAGTCAAGGTGGTTAGGACGCAGCTKKGAGAACGGAATCCATGGCATCATCGAGAGAATCAAACTGCTCACGTGCAATGGCGAATGCGGGCTTTCAACCACGACCAACATTTCTCTATCTTGTTGAGGTCTGGCGAATAAGGTGGTAGATAGAGCAAACGGCATTGAGCCGCCTCCACTAGCTCAGGAATCCGTCCCCCTTTATGAAACGTTGCATTGTCTAGCACTAGAGTCTGACCTGGCTTCAGTGTTGGAATTAAGATGAACTCCAACCACAACTCAAACACTGTCCGATTACAACAACCCTCAAAGCGATCGGGGGCTAAGAGTTGTTGATGACACCATGCGGCCATATAGCTCACCCTGCCCTGCCTCTTCCCKGATTTGAGGGCATCGAAGCGTTTTCCTTCCTCGCAGTAACCATAAGGGTAATCCGAGTCCTGACTATTCATGCCGGCTTCATCGAGGTAGACCACTTCTTGTGGCTCCATATGTTCAATCTGAGCAATAAACTCCTCTCGCTGTTGCTGATCACGTTCTTGGTAGCCGTAAGTTTTTTTTCTGGTGAAGCCAATTTTCTTCAAGGCTCTGGATATGGTGCGAGGAGAGATGTCGTCATCCCAAAGTTCAGCCATTTGAGCGGAGGTTTTGTCGCCATGCTCTTGGGCAAAAGCCTTGAATTTWTGCCAGTCGGTAATTTKGTGGTTATTRCCAGGTCGGYGATTAGGTTTAGGGAGGAAGTCTCCGGTCTGTKCTTTTCTTTGCAGCCAGAGATTAATGGTGTTCCGGCTGACATGGAAAACTTGACTGGCTTCTGTTTTGGGCATACCGTCTAGTTCAATTGCATTAATAACTTTTTGTCTGAGGTCGTAAGTGTAGGGGGCTGGCCTTTTTGGTCTTCTGTAGATATCCTTGCCATTATACGTCCTAACTGTTCTGTTTTGTGCTATAGAACAAGGACTAAGCGGTGAAGTCAACACTGTACCACTGACCAATTGGGCATCCACATCAGGAGCCGTATGAGGCGAAAGTCTCAAGTACGGTTTTGAATGGGAGGGAATGGGGGCGACCCCATTCTCGACCCCTTCCGACTTTAGTTTGGGTTCGAGTCCCATCGTCCGCTTATTTTTGAGCAACGATTCGCCGTTGATGAGTAGAGACGATTAAGGTATTGGTATTTACCAGCCTCAACTCTCTACCAACATCAAAAACTGACTGATTAATCTAATTCGCTTTCGAGAATTGTAGAAATCGCTTTTTTAGTGCTATCCTGAAACTCTCGAACATTGACACGGCTTAATAAACTAATGGCGCAAATCATACCTACAGCCTGAGTTGCAAATACAGTCCCATAAGCCAAAACGGGAACCTCAAATATGAACCGACCTAAGTCTAGGAATGCTCCCCCCAATACAGTGGCTAAACCCCGCGCCATAGCCTGAGCCAGTCCCCAAGCGCCGATAAAAGTTCCAGCAGTTTCTGCGGCCGTCAGGTCTAGCATTAAACTAATAGCGCCAGCAGTTAAGATACCAGAAAACAAGCCAAAAAATAACAGTGAACCCTTGAGCATTTCGGGGTTAGTGGTAAATCCAGCCATAATAAACAATACTAAGGCGATCGCCACCCCCACACAACCTAAACGGACCGTATTTTTCTTACCAATTCGCGGGACAACTAAAAATCCGGTAGATGCAATTCCCACCAGAGTTCCGACCCCAAAAAAAGCATTTAATCGCGCGGTTTCAGAAATTGACATCCCAAACACTTCACCCCCATAAGGTTCTAGTACAGCATCCTGCATAAATAGGCTAATGCTCATAATTAACAGGAAAGTAAAAAACCAACCTGTTTGGCGGTTAGCGGTGAGGATATGTAAAGCACGACCTAGGGTAATTTGGTCTTCTCTGTCTGCTACAGTAGAGCGATCGCTATATCGAGAAAAGCGCTTTTCTACCCCCCAGGTCGCCACCATACACAGAAGAAATACCATCGTCGGAACCATTATAAATAGGGGGTTAATGGCTGCTTGTAGGGTGGATATATCAACCATACTCCCAGGGGTGGGTAGGTTAGCAGAAACCGGGTCAATCTCGCCAACTTCCTGCTGATTGAGAATTTTAGAACTAATAATAGCTCCGACTACAATTCCCACCATCAACATAGACCAGACAATGCTGATCAGTTTAGATCGGTCATCTTCATCAGATACATCAAATAACAAAGCAGCAAAGGGGGTAGAACTGGCGCTGAGAGCTAAACCATACAAAGCAAACACTACCGCTAATAATGCCGCCCAAACATAGCTTATCCCTGTCATACCATAATTTTGAATACTGGTTCCCAATTGCCATGTCACCTGCATAGCCAGGAAAGAAGTAGTGGTAAACAGAGCCGCACCTATCCACACATAAACGCTGCGATGTAGACCCCAGATCGGTTTTCCGTCGGAGAGTTGACCAAACCACACTCGGCTAGGAGAGACGAACTGGTGCATAGCGATCGCACCCGTCGCCATGAGAGCTGGAACCCTTAGTTCATCAATCATTACTCGATTAATGACTCCCAGGGTCAGCAAGGACATAATCCCCAGTCCCATTTGAAATAGACCCAATCGGAACATCGTCACCATACCCACTTTCGGTTTTGGTGGCTTATTTGTTGCTGTCGAGGGTGTTGACTCAGGTAAACTGTCGATTGCCATAGCACCTATAGGAAATTGATACCAAATTAACTCTTCATTCCTAGCCTAGCAAAATGTTGTGATTTAGACTGAATAGTTTTCTACCCTTACTTGGGGACTAACTAGATTCACCTAGGGGAGACTGTTCAGGAGTCTATGGGATATGATAAGACTATGATCAGACTGGAGAAACTGTCAAGAGTAAATTCTGTGAAATTATGAAATCCCCTATTATATCTCAATCAATTCAGATGAAAAATAAAAATATTCACTATTTAGAAGCAGGTCAGCCTGATGCTCCTTCGGTCTTATTATTACATGGGGCTAGTTTTCGCGCTAAAACCTGGGAAGAAATCGGCACCATCAAACAATTGACTAATCAAAATTATCGAGTGGTGGCTGTGGATCTTCCCGGCTATGGAACCTCGGCAACTATCTCTGATGAACCTGTACAATTTTTGGTGAAGTTAACTGACAATTTACAATTACATAACACGGTCATTGTTTCTCCTTCTATGAGTGGTCGATATAGTTTACCCTTTATAATTCAACATCATGAGTCAGTACGAGGCTTTGTGGCTGTGGCTCCGGTGGGTATTTTAAAAATGGCTGAAAAACTTGAGGGTATTCAAATACCGACTTTGGCTATTTGGGGAAGTAATGACCAAATTGTGCCGCCTAGTCAGGCTGATATCTTAATTCAAACTATGCCGAATTGTCAAAAAGCGATCCTTAAAAATGCTGGTCATGCTTGTTATCTGAAAGCGCCGAATAAGTTTCATGAAAATTTAATTCAATTTCTGAAGTCTCTGAAATAGCTGTCCAATCTAGCTGTTCAATATCTGATGCTTGATACTTTTTGCCATCAATCATTATCCTTTGATTATATTGTTGTCACAACCTCTAATCCACCAGTTGTTAAAGTAAGATGGATGAAAAATCTAAAAAGGCGCTATTTATCCTGGGTGGACTAGATGAAGATGACCTGCGGTGGGTAGCTTACCAAGGTAGGTTACAGACTTTGGAACAAGGAGAAATACTGATTCATGAAGGAACACCTATCAACGCGCTTTATATTATTTTAAGCGGAACACTTAGGGTATATATTCATTCTAATAATAACCATGATCGTGACCTGGCTTATCTATCACAAGGGGAATTAGTAGGCGAAATTTCTTTTTTGGATAACCGCGCTCCTGTCGCTACTGTTGAAGCTGTGGAAACTACGGAATTGTTGGCAATTCCTCGCTATCAACTAACTAGCAAACTCCGCAGTAGTTCTAAATTCTCAGCTAGATTTTATCAGGGGATTTGTTGGTGTTTAGCTAACCGTATGCGCGGGACGGTTCGACAATTGGGTTATCAGTCTTCTGAACCTGAACAAGATATACTATTTGGTTGCGAATTTACCCAAAATATGCAAGATTTTATGATAGTAGCAGAGGCTAAACTAAACTGGTTAATTCACAAGATACACCAGATGCGTTGATGGCTCAATCTTCCCGGAAAATTGGTGGTAATTTGATACCTGTAGATGGTAGAATATCACCCCATCTACAGATTATCTGCTCATTTACCTAGTGCTACTAACACCAAAGGCGAAACTGTTAAAACTGGTCTTTCATTCCCCTGATTCTAGCAAAGGTCTGGATGTCATCTTTACCTTGAACGGCTAACTTTAATGCGGGTTCATCCCAACGTAGAAAGGGATTAGTTGCCTTTTCTACGCCTATTAATGAGGGGATAGTGGGTTGATTTTGACTGCGAGCTATGGTGACTTTTTCCAAGCGATCGCGTAAGCTGATATTATCACCATCTACTGTCAGCGCAAATTTCAGGTTGTTTAAGGTGTATTCATGAGCGCACCAGATCCGTGTATCATCGGGTAGCGATCGCAATTTAGACAGAGAACTAACCATCTGGCTAGGGGTTCCTTCAAATAAGCGACCACACCCCCCCGCAAATAAAGTATCACCGCAGAATAATTCCCCCCCTTCCTTATCGGTAGCCGGAAAATAGTACGCAATATGMCCGCGMGTMTGACCTGGAACAAAGMATACATCGGCTTTACGACCGCCAAATTCTACTCGATCGCCTTCTTTTAAAAATACTTCCTGTCCGGGAATGCGATCACGATCTTCTGCGCCTCCATATACTGTTAAATTGGGAAAATGCTTCCTCAATTCACGATTTCCTCCCACATGATCCGCGTGGTGATGGGTATTAAAAATCGCTATCAGTTCCGCACCGAGTTCCGACAATTTTGCTAGTACCGGGTCCGCTTCTGCTGGATCAACTACCGCCGCCTGATTCTGTTCGGGGTCATGCAGCAGAAATATGTAGTTATCTGATAAAGCTGGTAGTCTATAAACGTCCATTAATTTTGCTCTCACAACTCAGGGAACACTTTGATCTAAATATATTCTGACACTATTAAAACCCTTAGAACAACACCAACTATAATTAAGCTATCCTAATCGTTCCGCCAAAATAGTTTTGTTTTTTAAAAGTTTGTTAAGATTTAATACATTTTTATTGCTAATGGCTCTCAAATACTTGACGAGATAATGGGGGTTTTGCTATGATGAAAACAATCGCATCCAAGGGGTTTATGTGTCCATATCCCAAAAAAGAGGCTACAATCCCCATTCTATCGCCAAATAGAATATTTTCCGGCGAAAATTTAAAATTCACGATGCACGAGTTTTTGGGGAATTATAGACGGCCCCCAATCGACCTATTGACAAAATCGCCGTTATGTGCATTATCTAGCCATAATTACTCCTGGTCATCGTCAAAAATATTTAACTGTTGAATATTGGTAGTATTAGCAGGCGGCTTTTGGATACCCTTTCGCAAACCCATAGCAATTTTGCTGTGTTTTTCAATTTGTCGCATCACCTGTTTAGCGCGTTTAATCACCACATCAGGCAACCCCGCCAAGCGTCCCGCTTCGATACCGTAGGACTTATCAGCGCCGCCGGGTTGAACTTGATGCAAAAAGATAATTTTATCTGGCAATTCCTTGACAGTGACCTGATAATTGGCGACATTACCCAGAATAGAAGCCAATTCGTTTAACTCATGGTAATGAGTCGCAAAAATAGTCCTAGCCTTAATAGTAGTAGCGAGATATTCCGCCACCGACCAAGCTATAGATAACCCATCAAAAGTGGCAGTACCCCTACCAATTTCATCTAACAAAACCAATGATTTAGGAGTAGCATGGTTGAGAATATTAGCAGTTTCATTCATTTCTACCATAAAGGTAGATTGACCTGTAGCCAAGTCATCCACAGCGCCGACCCGTGTAAAAATGCGATCGCAAATACTCAGCCGAGCAGAAGTAGCCGGAACAAAACTGCCGATTTGTGCCATTAATTGAATTAAGCCAACCTGTCGAAGATAACAGCTTTTTCCACTAGCATTAGGGCCTGTTAAAATAATCAAATCTGGCGGCGAAGGAGGCGAAAGTTTCTGCTTCTGTAGTCCCCCTTCTTCGCTACCCAAGTGGGCGTTATTTGGCACAAAAAAGCCAGTTGGTAGAGATTTTTCCACCACAGGATGCCTACCTTCAAGAATTTTAAGTTCCCGTCCGCCGACTATTTCCGGGCGACAATAACCCTGATAAACAGCAATTTCAGCTAATCCACATAATACATCAATAGCGGCGATCGCCCGCGAAATCTCCCTAATTAAATCCGTGTGTTCTCCCACTTCCCCCCGCAAGCGAGCAAAGATTTCATATTCAAGCTGATTAAGGTCTTCCTTAGCCGTTAAAATTCGCGCCTCTCTTTCTTTCAACTCTGGGGTAATGTAACGCTCCTCATTGGTGAGAGTCTGTTTACGGATATAATCATCAGGAGCCTGATCAGACTTAGATCTAGTAATGCTAATATAGTAGCCAAAAGTCTTATTAAAACCTACTTTAAGCGTAGAAATTCCCGTGCGTTCCCGTTCCTGAATTTCCAAATTAGCAATCCATTGTTGGTCTTCAGCCGCCCCCGCCTGCATTTGATCCAATTGCGGATCAACGCCCGGCTTAATTAATCCCCCTTCCTTTAAATAAAGAGGCGGAGACTCCACTATATAACTATTAATTTTTTTTGCCAGTTCTTCTAACAAAGGTGGCACATTTTGTAAAGCCTTCAAATAGGGAGATTTGCCCCCTTTCGACAGTTGGGCGAGTTGTGGTAATTTCGATAAAGAATCAGCCAAACCGACCAAATCTTTAGCATTAGCACTACCATTAGCCGCCCTTCCTGTCAACCGTTCCAAGTCATAAATTTGCCGTAATAGTTGCTGAAGGTCTTGTCGTAATTCGACATTATTAATTAATTCTTCAATCGTATCATAACGGGAACATATACCCTTAATACTCAGCAAAGGTTGCAGCAACCACCGACGTAAAGCACGAGCCCCCATAGCCGTAGAAGTTTTATCTATTGCCCATAATAAAGACCCTTGCAAAGTGCCATCACGAATGGTTTTAGTAATTTCCAAATTACGGCGAGTTTGATAATCTAAAATCAGATAATCACTGAGAGTATAACTATGTAACTGTTGTAAAGGCACCACATTTTGTTTCTGGGTTTCCTCTAAATATTCCAATAATCCCCCGGCTGCTCTCACTCCTAGGGGCAAATTTTCACAACCAATACCTTCAAGCGATCGCAATTTAAACTCTTCTAAAATTCGCGACCTAGCTTCCCCCAAAGTAAAAGGAATTTGGGAGCGCAAAGAATAGCAAAAGTCCGCAGGCAAACAATCAGGCAAACTCTCACTTTTCTGTCCTGGTCGTAACATTTTACCTAAATCAGGCGCATGAGTAGGGAACAATATTTCCGAAGGTTGTAACCGCATCAATTCCTGAGTCAAATGTTCCAAATTCTGAGATTGAGTAGCCAAAAACTCTCCCGTTGACACATCAGCATAAGCCAGACCCCAGTGGTCTCCAGCTATGACCACCGCCGCCAAAAAATTATTCTGGCGACCCCGCAGCATTTGGTCATCAGTCAAAGTTCCGGGAGTCAAAATGCGGGTAATTTCTCGCTTAACCTGTCGTCGTTCTTTAGCAGCGATCGCCGCATCTTCCACCTGATCACAAATCACCACCGGATAGCCCTTTTCCAGCAACATATTGCTATAGCGGTAAACGTGCTCAAAAGGCACGCCAGTCATGGGGACCCGACCAATTTCCTTTCCTGCCGATTTAGTAGTTTGAACCAACTCCAATTCCTGAGAAATTGTGATGGCATCCTGAAAAAAACACTCAAAGAAATCCCCCACCCGAAAAAACAGTAAAGCATGGGGATATTGGTCTTTAACCTCAATGTATCGCTGCATCATCTCCGACAGTTGAGAGCGATCCAATTGTCGGTAGTCCGCATTATTAGGTAAAGATTCCGAGCCACTAGGGGAAACAGTCATAAGCAATTTTAAGGAACTCTTAACACCGGAACTAGCAACACACAGATTATCATAGTACCTGCATCAAGGCGAAAGACACCCCAACCATAGCCCTAACCAGAGCAAAGGCTACCATCGGTGGTAAATATTACCATTGATCATGTTTACCGCCCCCAACTGCCCCCAAATGCCAGCCTAGAGCAACAAATTTTAACCTAACTCCCTGGCTAATCACTTTTAAGGGGACTTAAATAATACTACAATCAGATTAAACGCTCAAACAGTCAGGGGCTACCAATTCAATCAAAATCTTTTCGTCTCATAGGAGAGTGCAAATGACTCAGCAATTTTTAAAACCATTCGTCAGCATTTCCCTGATTCTATCGGTAGGATTAGTTGTACAGAATACCTCACCGAGTCAGGCTCAGACAGCCAGACGAAATCAAAATCGCCCGCCAACTCACGTTAGTATGGCGTTTGAGCCACCCCTAGGTCAGGGGATGCCCACCCGTACCGCCGCCGGAGGCTCTCGAGGTAGTTGCCCAGATGTGCAACAGTTAAGCCAAACTCTCACCGCCCTAGTTCCTAATTTAATCCAACCCCAGGAAATCGGACCTGATATGAGAGGATTAACTGTACAGGCAAAACCAACCTTATTCTTCTACCTAGCAGCATTAGTTGGCACTGAGGTGGCTTTTAGCCTCAAAGACGAAGATGGTTTTGATATTTATCAGACCAGCTTGCCAATTCCTCAAAAGCCTGGTATCGTCAGTATTAGAATCCCAGACGATGCCCCATCTCTCGAGGCGGGTAAAAACTATCGCTGGTCTTTCGGGATTGTCTGTGAAACCTCCAATGCTGGTAACATTCCAGAAGTGGTTTTTGTTTCCGGGGAAATCCAACGCATCCAACTGGATAACGATTTGAGTCAAAAATYGGCGATCGCCAAACCCTTGGAACAAGCAGCCATCTATGCTCAGTATGGAATTTGGTTTGAAAGTTTGGCAACCTTAGCAACTCTACGACAACAGCAACCTGAAGACTTCACCCTAGCTAGTCACTGGCGAGAACTGTTAAACTCAGTAGGGTTAGAAAATGTCGCTGATGAGCCATTTGTGGAGTGGAACTAAACCTAAATCCTGATGTAAAGGTTCGGGAAATTTGAGCCATGAAGTGTGAAGCTATGGTCAAGAAAAGGAGTTTTTTGCGACTTCCGACTTCACACTTCCGTTTTCGTGCTTTAAATTTTCGACAATTTTCTGGCTTGCTAATTCCGCCCATTGTCACAGCCCTGGTAATTGCCATTCAATGGGCTGGAGTCTTACAGTTATTTGGATGGGCGGCTTTTGATCAGTTTATGCGCTTGCGTCCCTTAGAACCAATGGATCCGCGCATTGTCGTGGTAACTGTAGATGAGCCAGATATTAGGAATGTGGGACAATGGCCGATTCCTGATGCCGTTTTAGCCGACTTAGTAACCATTATTGACCAACAGCAACCAGTAGCCATTGGTTTGGATATTTACCGAGATTTACCCGTACAACCCGGCCATCAACAGTTACTAGAAGTTTATCAAACTGTCCCTAATTTAATTGGCGTGGAAAAGGTGGTGAGTGATGGTAGTACGGCAACTATTGCGCCTCCCCCAGAATTAAAAGAGAAAGGTCGGGTCGGTTCGATTGATTTAGTCCTTGATGCTGATGGTCGCATTAGACGCGGTTTGTTATCGCTACAACCAGAAGACAATCAAACGGTTTTAAGTTTAGGCGCGAAACTAGCCCTAATGTATTTGTACCAACACGGCATTACCCCCACAGTTACAGACAACGGAAATGTTCAATTGGGAGAAGGGCTATTTATCCGCTTTTCTGGCAATGATGGGGGCTATGTTAGGGCTGATGCTGGCGGATATCAGGTATTGTTGAATTATCGTGGTCCCCAAGAGAATTTTCAGACCATTTCTATGACCGATGTACTTGAAGGACGATCAGACCCTGATCTGTTTAGCGATCGCATCGTCTTAATTGGCCCTATTGCCCACAGCCTGAATGACCTATTTTTTACCCCCTACAGCGGCACTCTCACTCGTCAAGGCGATCGCATGGCTGGAGTAGTCATTCATGCTAATCTTACCAGCCAAATTATCAGCGCCGCCCTTGACGGTCGCCCCCAATTTCAGGTCTGGTCTCATGGTATGGAGTTGTTTTGGATTCTGATTTGGTCTGGTATCGGTACCGCCCTAGGGTGGACTTACCGATTAGGTTGGGGGGCTTTACTTAGTTTAGTTGTTGGCGGCGGCAGTTTAACCCTAGAACTCCAAGTTGCTTTTCTTGAAGGCTGGTGGATACCCCTAGTACCACCAATTATCGCTTTTACTACTTCGGGAATTGCGATCGCCGGTTATATTGCTAATTGGGAACACCAAGAACGTCAGATGGTTATGACTCTCTTTGGTCGCCATGTTACCCCTCAAATTGCTGAGATGATTTGGCAAAGTCGAGATGAATTAATTGCGCGCGGTCAACTGACTGGGCAAAAAATGATTGCTACAGTCTTATTTGCTGACTTGAAAGGGTTTAGTACCATCGCCGAAACCATGGCCGCTGATGCTTTGATGTGTTGGTTGAATGAGTACATGAATGGCATGGCTGATATTGTTTTAGACCATAATGGCATTGTTGATAAGTTGATTGGGGATGCCGTTATGGCTGTGTTTGGGGTTCCTATTCCCCGCACTTCTTCAGAAGAAATTGCACAAGATGCGATCGCTGCAGTTTCCTGTGCCGTAGCTATGGGCGAAAAACTGAAATTATTAAACAGTCAATGGCAATTAGAAGGTAAGCCTACGGTTTCTATGCGCGTAGGAATTGCCACCGGAGAGGTAGTTACAGGGAGTTTAGGTAGTTCCCAAAGAATGGACTATACAACTCTCGGAGATAGTGTCAATATTGCCGCCCGCCTAGAAAGTTATGATAAGTCTTTTGGCGATGGAGTTTGCCGCATTTTAATTAATCAGCAAACCCATGAACAAGTCAGCTATCAATGTCTAACTGAATATATCGGTAGCATTCACCTCAAAGGTCGCACTCAACCTATTAATGTTTATCAAATTAACAATCCTTAGTCTGTATTAAATCTTTCCATCTATTCTGTCAACTGTCCTAGGTAGTTATGAATAGCCACAGCTTTTGATGAATCTCCTCGCCCCCAGATGTAATTCACGGCGGAGACAGCTCCGCACCCCCACCCACATTATCCCCCCCTCCCAGAGGGGGACAAGATAAGGAGTTTCATGATTCACCGCGACACCACATTAACTTTATCGCCATCTTTAAGATAACTTGCACCAGCGATCGCAATGCGATCGCCTACATTTAAACCCTGTATAATTTCTATACTCGCCTCCGATAAATCGCCTGTTAAACGGCCTTGAAGTCTTCCCACTTCCACAGTTCGCGCTTCCACCGTATCATCAGGTAATAGACGATAAACAATAGAACTACCGTCAGCCTGGGGAACGATGGCCCTAGCGGGAACCTTCATTCCTTGTACAGTAGTAGTAGTAATCGCCGCCCGCAGAAACATTCCCGGACGCAAGAAAGAATCACGAATAGCCCCCAAGGGAGGCAGGTCAATTTTCACAGTAGCTTGTCGGCTTTGAGGATCAATCAGAGGCGCAATTTCTCGCACCACCCCTCGCACCTGCAAATTTTGATCAGCATCAGAAGTCACAGTAACAGCAGCACCAATTCTCACCTGTGATAACTGAGTTTCTGGAACCTTCGCGTGTAGTTCTAACTGATTTTCCGCAATAATCGAAAACAGTTGTTGATTACCAGTAACATCCCCCACTCGCGCTGTCCGTTGGGCGACAATGCCACTCATAGGCGCACGGACTACAGTTTGTTCCCGTTGAGTTTCCAACTGGCGAACCCGCGCCTGGGCGCTACGCACCTCAGCCTCTGCACTACGGATATTAGACTCGGCGCTTTCCACGTTAGCCTGTGCACTGCCTATATTAGCCCTAGCGCTGCTAATGGTAGCCCTAGCGCTAGAAATATTAGCCTCTGCGACTCTCACCCCTTCTTCGGCCGTTTTTGCCGTGGTAATGCGGGTTTCTAGTTCCTGGCGACTCACCACCCCTTGGCTGCTTAAATCTTCATAGCGTTCTACTTCTCGGCGGGCTTGATCTAAATTAGCCTTGGCTTCCGCTAACCTAGCTTGATTTTGAGTCAGTAATGACTCAGCCTCCAATAGACTCGCTTGCGCTTGCGCGAGACCGGCTTGGGCTTGTCCGAGGTTAGCTTCCCGCTGACGGACGAGGGAATTGGCGGACTCTACCTGGGCGTTGGCTTGGTCAATTTGCGATCGCAAAACCGAATCATCCAACACCGCCATAACCTGTCCCTGTGTTACCATTTCCCCCTGATTTACTAAAACCTGTTGAATTTGCACTCCGCTGGCTTGGGGTAAAACTGGGAGTAGGTCGTAGGCTTCCACAGTCCCCGTTACATCAAGGGTGCGCGCCACAGTCGTCATTTCCACTGGCGCTACTGTCACCGTTTGGGTGGCGCTGGGACTAACTGCTGGCGCTACTTCTACCCCTGGGCTTTCCTCGGTTACGGGTTCGGAACTGTTGTTAGAGGAAAAGTGTAGAACTCCCAGAGTCGCCACAATTCCTATGGCTACCCCGATCACCATATTCCGCCAACCGCCCGCCTGGGGAGGTACAGCTTCCTCGGGTTCTTCCTCTAGGTCTTCAAATTTAACGCGATCGCCATTTAGTGACAATTCAGGGTATTGATCGTCATCAATATCTGGTAATGTATCTTTATGAACCACGAGTAATCCTCCCCCGGCACTCCTTAAATATATTGTAAAGAAAAGTTGCGTAAATTCCTCTTAAAATTCACAATTTCCAGGTGTCCCCGGGAACCGAGGAGCAAAATATCTGAGGGATACCGTCGAAAAAGCCTTATTTTTTAAGGGGTTTAGCTCCTTGAGAGTCTGTGGCGCGAGGTCTCCACTAGTAGTTCACATCTATTTACATAGATTAACTCAGCTTTACAAATTCTGATTTGTCCCCGCTACCAGTCTGGGGGCGATCGCTTTTGATAATTCTGTTTCGTAGATTAGGATATAGGCTGAGTGCTATAGTACATACCTCGTCAGTAGTTTATCTATAATCAAAACATAGCCAGGACGAGCCTATATGGTTTTTAATGCCACGGAATGTCTAATTGATGCCTTTGTTGAACTAATTCGGGAAGGTTACCGCCGCACCCACGGAGGTTATAAATCCAACTATGAGGAGATTATTGGCTGGGCTGGAAACATGGCTCTAGAAAACATTGCCAATAGTGATGCCCTTTATCACGATGTCGAACATACAATTATGGTCACATTAGTGGGACAGGAAATCCTGCGGGGAAAACATATCCGCGAGGGTGGCGTATCCTGTGAAGACTGGCTACACTACATCATCTCCCTAGTTTGTCACGATATTGGTTATGTCAAAGGCGTTTGTCGTCGCGATCGAGAAAATACCTTTGCTACCGGACGCGGAACCATGGTAGAACTACCAGACGGATGTACTGATGCTAGTCTCACCCCTTTCCATGTCGATCGCGCTAAATTATTTATTGAAGAACGCTTTGGCGGCCATAAACTGATTGATGCTGAAGTCATTAAGCATAATATCGAACTGACCCGGTTTCCAGTCCCCAAAGAATCCGATCATCAGAATACCATGAACTATCCCGGTTTGGTTCGGGCGGCTGATCTCATTGGTCAACTCTCAGATCCTCGTTACCTGAAAAAAATCAGTGCTTTATTTTACGAATTTGAGGAAACTGGCTTTAATAAAAGAGTTGGCTACAAAAGCCCAGAAGACCTACGCAAGAACTATCCTAAATTCTACTGGAATGGTGTTTATCCTTATGTCAAAGATGCCTTAAATTACTTGTCTCTTACCCAACAAGGTAAACAAATTGTTGCCAACCTTTACTCTAATGTGTTTATGGTTGAACATGATCAGGTGTCTCAGGGTACAGTAGAAGTCTAATTACTGGGGTTGACCATCTAATTTGCCTCCGTACAATCTGAAAGTCTATAGTTAAAAATCAAGCCCTAATGAATTCCATATTTTCACCTATACAGCAGTTCTTAATCTCTTGGATATTAATTCTGATTGCTGGAGGTCTTACCCTAAAAACTATTAATTATGTAGGGGAGTTGGTTACTATTTTAATAGTCGCTGCATTAGTTGCATTTATTCTCAATGCACCTGTGGCTAAGTTAAAACGATTTATCCCTAGGGGAGTCGCGGCAGCACGGGTTTATTTGGTGGCGGCGACCGTCGTTGTCCTTGTGGGTTTAACCCTGCTTCCTCCTGTGTTAAATCAGACTAGACAATTTATTACCAAATTACCCGAATTGGCTGAGTCTGCACAGCAGCAGTTAGCCCTATTTCAATCCTGGATTTATGAACATAATTTACCCTTTGATGTGGGGATTTTACAGCAACAACTACTCAATCAAATACAAGGACAAGCACAGGCGATCACCAGCAAAAGTCTGGGGTTAGTTTTGGGAAATTTTAACTGGTTGATTGACCTAATTTTAATTTTATTTCTCTCCTTTTATATGCTGCTTGATGGCGATAGATTATGGTCTACTTTAACTATAATTATTTCGCCAAAAATCCGGTTAGTCTTAACTGAATCATTGCCGAGAAATCTCCAGATTTTTTTATCTGGACAGTTAATCTTAGGGCTATTTATAGCCTTCACTTTGGCTCCAATGTTCTTTTTTTAGGGGTTCCATATTTCCTATTATTTGCCGTTTTTATTGGTTTCATGGAGATGATCCCCTTTATTGGAGCGACTTGAGGAATTGGCACCGTCGCTATTATTGTCGCCTTTCTGGACTGGTGGTTAGCCTGGCAATTGTTAATAATTGCCGTAGCTGTTCAACAGGTAAAAGATAATATAATTGCTCCGAGAATTATGGGAAATCTCACAGGATTAAGTCCTAGTTGAAACCCTAAAACCCTTATTATACCGTCACTCTAGTGCACTCAAAGCCGATCGCACATTTAGGAGTTAGTGTAAAATGAGTGCAAGTACAAACAGTACACATAGTGGTACATATCAAGGCTTTCAGGATATTCTTGAGTTTTTCAATCTGTCCCGTAARCAATGYCCCAAAGGTGYCAGGATTAAGCGTAACCGGGGGACAATTCAGCTAGACATCACTACTGACCCGGAGACGGGAGAGCGTAAACAACGGGGCTGTAATTGTCAGTTTACCCCAGAGGGTATCCGCAAGGCTGTTGACAAGGCTTGGTTAGTTCATAAATCCCTTGACGGACAATTTCAGTCGGTGTCTGAATGGCTGGACTGGTACAAGGCCACTATTCTTGACGAAAACAAAACTCCCCTAGAAAACGACTTAATCACCTATCGCCAAGTGTTTAAAGAGATGGAAGATGATTACTTTAATGGGGTACACAAGAACACTAAACGGAAGCGCTCTCGCGATATGGCTAGTGACCAAAAATCATTTAAACGCTGTTTTCTTACTGTGTTTAACAAAGTCACAGACTGGGATGTTTATGTGAGCTGGGATGGTATAAAAGAAGCCTTGTATGCTCCATTAAAAGACGGTAGCAGTCCGGTAGGACATAAAGAGCATGATTTCATCTCAAATTAGGTTAACATTTTAGGGCAATATGGTATAATAAGCGAGAAGAGTTGAGGATAAACCTATTGCCAGATATGTCAAACCCAAGGAAGCGGCCTAAATCCTTGGAGTCCATGAAAGAACACTCCGCAGATGGGACGAAAATGGCTCAATCGAGACCATCAGAACCCCCGCTGGGCAACGACGATACAACGTTGAGTCATATTCTGCTGCCAAATCAGGCAGTGACAAACGCAAAGTCGTTATCTATGCCAGAGTTAGTAGCCGCGCCCAGCAGTCCGACCTCAACCGACAGGTGGCCGCACTGTCCAACCTCTACCCCGAAGCAGAAGTCGTCTCCGAAATCGGAGGCGGGCTCAACTTCAAGGGAAAGAAAATGCTGGCCTTACTGGGATAAGTCTTGTCAGGAGATGTCCGCATGGTTGTCGTTGCCCACCCAGACCGATTGGCCAGATGGGGATTTGACTTGTTTCGATGGCTCTGTGAGCAAAACAGGTGCTCACTCATGGTTCTCAACGAGACAAGTCTCAGTCGAGAACCAGAAATGGTTGAGGACATCCTCGCCATCCTCCACTGCTTCAGTTCCCGATTATACGGACGGAGTCAATACAAAACTCAGGTCAAAGAAGATCCTGATTTACCCCAGCCCCGAGCTAAATCAAGTCTGGCGCAAATGGTTGGCCGCTTGTCGGTATTGCTACAACCAAGCAATTGCATTATCTAGGAGTGGTAAACGACTAAGCAAACTGAAATTACGCAACGAAGTGATGCAGAGCGACTTGCCTGCATGGGTCAAAGAAACACCCGGCCATATTCGGCAGAATGCTATCTTTGATGCCTATCTCGCCTTTTCAGCCAGTCCTGGCGCAAGGCCACCGAGCTGTCGGGATAGTTCTCAAGCCATCAAGTTTAACAATGCTAATTTCTCTTCAGGGAGTTGGTATCCAAGACTAACGAAAGGATTAACTTTCATGGTTTCCTAAGCTATCCCTAAAACTTGTGTTCAAGGGACTCAATTAGTCTTAGCCAAGGGGCGGTGGTTTGCGGTGTTTCCTGAACCTGTCGCCATCACTCCGACTGACGCTACTGGCGTGATTGCATTAGCTCCGGGCGTCCGAACTTTCATAACCGGGTTTGATGGTTCACGATTTCTGGAATTGGGCTCCGGAGATATAGGACGCATCACTCGGTTATGTCAACATTTGGATGATTTGATGAGCCGAATCGCCAAGGAACCCTGTCGTTCAAGGAGGCGACGGATGAGGCAAGCGGCTCAACGAATGAGAACTAAAATCCGGAATTTAGTGGATGAGGCCCACAAGCAAATTGCTCATTACTTGACTAATGACTACAGCATAATTTTTCGGCCGACCTTCGAGACTTCCAACATGGTTGCCCAAGCCAAGCGGAAAATCAAATCCAAGACTGCCCGAGCCATGCTGACATGGGCGCATTATCGATTCAAACTAACCCTGAGACATC
>NZ_PKGG01000583.1:0-399 GCF_046480465.1 Arthrospira sp. PCC 8006 | reverse complement strand
CCTCTATCGGCACACTTAATCCAATACTTTTTAGCTCGACAACATCGCCCGGTCGATAGCTCAGAATTAACCAATCCCCCGCCTCGTTTTGGTGATACATATCGATCGCAATCTCCTCCGAACTGGCTAATAAATAATCCACCAAATTCTGATTTTGGCGGTACATTTCAAACTTCTTGCCCCGGTCATAAGCCTCAGTGCTGGGGGATAAAACCTCGACAATTAGACAGGGATAGGTAATGTATTGTGTATGCTCACGATCGCGATCGTCACAAGTCACACTCAAATCAGGATAAGTATAGTTAGAGGTATCAAGAATATTGACCTTTAGATCCGAATTAAAAACTCGACATCGACTTCCCCGCAAGTGCGCTTTGATGAGGCTGACGATATTAATTT
>NZ_PKGG01000529.1:0-544 GCF_046480465.1 Arthrospira sp. PCC 8006 | reverse complement strand
AAACCTCAACCAACTTGCTAAAGAAGGCAAGCTGGATCCCGTAATTGGTAGAGAAGAAGAAATCCGCCGCGTACTACAGATTCTTTCACGCCGTACGAAAAACAACCCCATCCTCATCGGTGAACCAGGCGTCGGAAAAACCGCCATCGCCGAAGGTATGGCGCACCGCATTATCAACGGCGATGTACCGGAAAATCTAAAAGACAAAACCATCTTTGCCCTGGATATGGGAGCGCTTATCGCCGGTGCAAAATACAAAGGTGAATTTGAAGAACGTCTCAAAGCCGTAGTGAAAGAAGTCACCTCCGATGATGGAAACATCATCCTCTTCATCGACGAGATTCACACCCTCGTGGGAGCCGGCGGTGGCGAAGGCGCAATGGATGCCGCCAACATCCTCAAACCCGCATTAGCCAGAGGAGAACTCCGAGCAGTAGGCGCCACTACCCTAGCAGAGTATCAGAAGTACTTTGAAAAAGACAAAGCCCTCGAACGTCGATTCCAGAAGGTGTTGGTGGAAGAACCCGATAATGAATCCGCCATT
>NZ_PKGG01000459.1:0-1305 GCF_046480465.1 Arthrospira sp. PCC 8006 | reverse complement strand
TAATTTGCTCACGAGGCACATCGATCATATCCTCCACCCCATCCATAGGGAAAGCAATCCGAGCCCGATCGCTAATACAACAAAGCGCCCGGGAGATACTCATATTGAGTGGGAGGCGGATCGTAAAGGTAGTTCCCTCTCCCAATACCGAATCGGTAGTAATATTGCCTCGTGAGCAAATTAAAACAGGATCAGACGGTAAACAGACCCTAGAATGGCGGGGTTCGGTGCTGCCTTTCCGCCACCTGCGGGAATTACTTACCTATAAACGCCATTTGGGTCGCGGCGGTGTTTATGGTGCGAATATCGAAGAGGATATGATTTCTGTGATTGTACTACGGGCGGCGCTTAATTATCTGGCTGTTCAAGTTGATCAGGTTTTGGTAGAACAGGAAATCGTAATTAAACAGCTTGAAGGTCCGGTACCTAAACCTATTGGTATCGCCGGGGCGACTGTTTTGGGGGATGGTCAAATTGTGGCGATCGCCGATGTTTTAGAATTAATTGACCTGGCTACTGATCGGGTACGCCGAACTGATAATACCATGATAGGGGATGATAATCTCCCCAGTGAACCCATAGATGCTCCCGCCTCTAAAACTGAGCCGACTGTGCTGATTGTTGATGATTCGATTACAGTGCGATCGTTGTTGTCTATGACCTTTGAAAAATCCGGCTATCGGGTTGAAGAAGCCCGCGACGGTAAGGAAGCCTGGGAAAAACTTAAATCTGGCTTACCCTGTGATATCGTCTTCTGCGATATTGAAATGCCCCGTATGGACGGCTTGGAACTTCTCTCGCGAATGCAGAAAGACCCACAACTCGAAGGTCTACCTATTGCTATGTTAACTTCTAGGGGCGCTGACAGACACCGCCAGATGGCTTATCAATTAGGCGCGAGAGGCTATTTTACTAAGCCTTACCTAGAAGAACAATTACTCGAAGCGGCGGGGCGAATGTTACGCGGTGAAATTGTCGGGAAACCAGCAGGCGCTAAAGTGAAGCTGGGGGCGGGCGATCAGACTCGAGCTGTGTGCTAGTCGTGCTGGTGTTTGGGTCCTATGGTCTGTGTGCGAGTGGTGCTGGTGTTTCCGATAGCGGATCTTGCACCCGCCCCTACAAGCACCCGCCCCTACCAGTCTTGTAGCCGTACCGTGCAAAGGGCAGAGCTGTGTGCGAGTGGTGCTGGTGTTTGGGTCCTATGGGGCGGGTGTATATAGTTGGCTGGCTTTTCACGTGGCTGATCGCGCACCCGCGGGCGGGTGTATATAGTTGGCTGGTTTTTCCCGTGGCTGATCGCGCACC
>NZ_PKGG01000309.1:0-4626 GCF_046480465.1 Arthrospira sp. PCC 8006 | reverse complement strand
ACCCGCCGCATAATACATAAATTGGTCAGCCAAAACCGTCGCTTTTCGGTCTTTTAGGTATTCTTTCAGAACTAGCATAGTCGCCATTAGAACGTAAACATGATCATAAGTTTCTGCCAAGGGTTCTCCGTCCCTACTGGGATAAAAAACATCAGTTTTATGGGTCAGGCTGTCAACTGCTATCATAATTCCTAACTCCGCACTTTACTAATATATATTATAGCTGATTATCTAAATTTGGGAGTTAAGCAACCCCCAAACACCTAGATAATTTTACTTTGATAAATCTCCAAATTGCTGGCGATATTGATTTAATAATGCTGCTAATTCATCCGCCCGTTGTTTTTCCGTTTCTGCCCGTTGTTTTTCCGTTTCTGCCCGTTGTTTTTCCGTTTCTGCCCGTTGTTTTTCCGTTTCTACCCGTTGTTCAGCTTCTATCCTCGCCAAAGTAGCCTCTTGCAAAGCCGCGTATAACTCATCAGGAATTAGCAATTTTTGGCCGTTATCTTCTCGGTAAAAATCGATAATTTTACCGGAGACTTGTAAACGTAAATCCAGAGTTTCACTGCGGTTATCCGTAATTAATTGGTAACTATCTCCCACTAAACGATAACCCCGCAATTGTTCAGTTATCCACTGCCCTTTCGGGTCAAATAACCAGTATTCTTTCACCTCCAAACTTTCATAGAGATTCTTCTTAACCGTTTGGTCTTGTTCTTTTGTACTCGGAGAAGTCATCTCAAAAATCACAGCCGGAACTTGTCCCTCTTCCCAAATTTTATAGTTATCCCTTCCCCCCGGTTCCACATCAAAAATCACCATCACATCAGGGGCTACCCGCAACTTAGGGAAACCCGCCGCATAATACATAAATTGGTCAGCCAAAACCGTCGCTTTTCGGTCTTTTAGGTATTCTTTCAGAACTAGCATAGTCGCCATTAGAACGTAAACATGATCATAAGTTTCTGCCAAGGGTTCTCCGTCACTACTGGGATAAAAAACATCAGTTTTATGGGTCAGGCTGTCAACTGCTATCATAATTCCTAACTCCGCATTAGCACTGATATATATTATACACCCCACCCTAGACTAACTGGGCTGATATAAGATTGACCGAAATAACTAGATCTTATTAAAACCAGATTCTGTGGTGAATTAACAACAGTAACCCACCCCAGAACCTCAATCAGGTTAGTTATCCTGTAACAATGTTTTAATCAACTTTTCCACCCTTTCTCTAACCTCCTCCCTAACCCTGGGGAAAATCTCCGGCTTTTCCGCTGGGTCGTCTAATTGCCAATCCTCAAATATCTCCCGTGTTAGCCATTCCTCTGGTAAATTAACACCGCAACCACAGAGGGAAATTACTGCGTCATAATCTTCGGGTTTAAATTCACTTAAAGCATTAGAAGTTTGGTTGCTAATATCAATGTCAACATCTGCCATGGCTTTGATAGCATAAGGGTTGACTTCGCTGCTTTCCAGTCCTGAACTGGTCACGGCTATTTTATCTTTTCCCATTACCTTAGCAAACCCCTCAGCAATTTGGGAACGAGAGGAATTTTTTTTGCAAACAAACATGACTTTTTTCATGGTTTCTCCAGAATTGTAATTGACAATTAAAGTGCTTTTTGTGCCGTTTCAATAACTGCTTTTTTGGCGAGTTCTTGGCGTTCACTGTGGCGGTCAGTTAAGTAATCCACCTTGTCCCGCAATAATAGGGTGAATTTATAGAGTTCTTCCATGACATCAATCACCCGATCGCGATAAGGTGAATCTTTCATAGTTCCATCCTCATTAAACTCTTGATAAGCCTTAGCAACTGAGGATTGATTGGGAATGGTAAACATTCGCATCCAACGCCCCAAAATTCGCATGGTATTCACGGCATTAAAAGACTGGGAACCCCCGCTAACTTGCATCACCGCTAGAGTTTTACCCTGAGTAGGTCTAACCGCGCCAATACTCAAAGGTATCCAGTCAATTTGGTTTTTCAGAATACCAGTAATATTACCGTGCATTTCTGGGGATGACCAAACTTGACCTTCTGACCATTGACTAAGTTCGCGCAATTTTTGAACTTCTGGGTGAGACTCATCAAAGCGATCGCGTAACGGTAAATCATGGGGATGGAAAAAACGAACTTCCGCACCCATATCGGTAATAATTTTAGCGGCTTCTTCTGCTAGTAAGCGACTGTACGATCGCGTTCTTAATGAACCATACAAAAACAGGATTCTGGGAGGATGATCAAAATTAGTCATGATTCAATTAACACTTTAAACAACGGGGGTCTAGCAGTGTAGCTTTTTCCGGTTCTCGCGGAAACCAAAAAGCCGTTTTTTGGCAAAATTTCACCAGCATTAACATCACCGGAACCTCAATTAATACCCCCACCACAGTTGCTAAAGCCGCCCCAGAATTTAAACCAAACAGTGTCACCGCCGTAGCGATCGCTACTTCAAAATGATTACTCGCGCCAATTAAAGAAGCTGGCGCAGCATCCTCATAGGATAGCTTCATTTTCAAAGCCGCCACATAGGTAATCAAAAAGATAAAATTGGTTTGCAGAAATAGTGGCACAGCAATTAACAGAATATGCAGGGGATTTTCCACAATTAAATCACCCTTAAAAGCAAACAGCAAAATCAGGGTAATTAATAAAGCCGCCGTAGCCACAGGACTTAAATATTTCAGGAACTCTCTTTCAAACCAAGCCTTTCCTTTATACTGAAAAATCAAATAGCGAGTATACATCCCCGCCGCCAGTGGCAAACCCACATAAATCAGGACTGATAATAAAATAGTTTGCCAAGGTACAGTTAAGTTATTTGCCGACAGCAACCACCGTCCCAATGGTGCGTATAAAAACAGCATCATCAGCGAATTAACCGCCACCATAACCAGGGTAAGTCCTTGGTTGCTGTAGGAGAGATAACCCCACATTAAAACCATGGCTGTACAGGGGGCAATTCCCAATAATATAGTACCGGCGATATAGGAATCAGCGATGGGAATTTCTGCCCCTCTTAATATCTCAGTTCCGGTGATAATTGGTCGAAATAACCACCCCAGAAAAAACCGCGAAAAAGCTACCATGGTAAACGGTTTAATTAGCCAATTCACTACCATTGTTAATAGCACTGGCTTAGGTGCTTTAGCCGCATTAACTGCCTGGGTAAAGTCAATTTTAACCATGATGGGATACATCATGAAAAACAGACAAATTGCGATGGGAATTGACACCTGATAAATGCTCATTGAATCCAGGGTTACGGCGACCCCTGGAAACAATCGACCCAGGACAATACCTGCTATAATACAGAGAATCACCCACAGGGTTAGGTACTTTTCAAAAACGTTTAATTTACCCCCTGCTTGCACCGCTGATTTATTGATTTGTGGTGAATCATTACTCATGTTAAATCCTGACTATTAGGACTTGGTTTAATCCCCATATCTAAATTGAGGGACTAAATACATACCCCACGGGGACCCAGAAACCTAATTAATCAGGCCTCTAGTCCCTGTCAAGTTGGGTATAGTGTCTATTATTTCAAAAAAAATTGATATGTCAAGTAGGCAGAATATCTATAATCTGGCAAAAATGGCGGAGAGCGTATGGGCTATAATCCTGTATGGTAAGTAAATACAGACAATTTTGGCAGAGCAAATTTTATCAATAAGTTGTTTAATTGCGATTATGGTCATATATAGAAATCAAAAAATATTGATATTGTCTCCTTCCCAGAGATGGCTAGTGGAGACTTGGGTTTTACCATTAGCCCCAGAGTCAGATTAGGAATAGAGGCGAAGCGTTTACTTTAGTCTTGGAATTGTAGCAGTTCAGATTGGTATCCAGGGACTTGATGCGATCGCTTTTTTGTCCTAGCTGGGAATTTGTACTTATATTGTCCATTTTCCCAGTAGGTTGTCCCCAATTGGGCCAGTCTGATTAATTACTCCTTGGCTTTTTCTCTGGGATGGTTAATCGGGCCAGTGCGATCGCTTAATCGTGTTGGGTACTGCCTATATTGATTTAGGATTGTGTAAATCAGCTTCATTAGTTCGTTGTCTCTGGAGTTAACCTCTGATATCAGTTTCTGGTTTTGCTTCATTAACTGCCAGACTAAAAAAACTGTAATGCCATCAGTTCCTAGTTTGACTATATCTGGTAATACGTTAGAATCCATCGTTGTTGATTTCGTTGTCTTTTAAGTTCAATTCATCAGTGCGAGACGTTGAGGCATCAAATAGGGCTGCAATGCCCGAAATAACTGCCTAGTGGGGACTCCAACCCCTTGGTTGGATATATAGCACAAGACAGGAAAGTTAGGACGTATAATGGAGAGGACGAGATGACTAAGAAGACCAAAAATGCCAGCCCCCTATAGTTATAGCATTAGTCAAGGTGGTTAGGACGCAGCTTTGAGAACGGAATCCATGGCATCATCGAGAGAATCAAACTGCTCACGTGCAATGGCGAATGCGGGCTTTCAACCACGACCAACATTTCTCTATCTTGTTGAGGTCTGGCGAATAAGGTGGTAGATAGAGCAAACGGCATTGAGCCGCCTCCACTAGCTCAGGAATCCGTCCCCCTTTATGAAACGTTGCATTGTCTAG
>NZ_PKGG01000072.1:0-22640 GCF_046480465.1 Arthrospira sp. PCC 8006 | reverse complement strand
GTAGCCGGTTCCCGGTAGGTGGTTGCTTAAACTGCAATAGCAGATTGTACCTAGCCCCGGACTTTTGTAACTTGAGTGTCACTCCTTTGGGACATTCCCCTTTAAAGTCTTGATAGGCTTTCAGGAATCTGCTATAGCTCTCGTCATAGTTACCCTTTCCCCCCACTGTAGGGGTATTAATGTCGTTACTCATTTTTTACTCACCTATTATCCTGTTATTGCTCTGAGTAACACCTAAGTAACGGTAGAATAGGGGTTGTAGGCTGTAATTCCGGTTCGAGTCCGGCCAGTCCCGTTGGAAATTAATCGCAGATGCTGATATGTAACTGCTGCGATCGTAGATAATAGTAGGTAGACCTAAAATTCTGGGGAGAAATTAAATGTCCCTAAACCTTGGACGATTCTTTCGAGCCTGTAACCCGCGATACACTCTGAATATATCGAAACCTGAAGATCGACAATACTATATTGATTTTGCACCAGTTCGGGGTTCTAATGTAATTCGGGAACTGAAACGGACGATCACCTTTTCTGACCATCAACCTACCTGTCAATTATTTACCGGACATATAGGCTGTGGAAAATCCACGGAATTATCACGATTAAAAACTGAATTAGAAGCCGAAAAATTCCATGTAGTTTACTTCGAGTCTTCCCAGGACTTAGATATGGCGGATGTCGATATTAGTGACATCTTACTGGCGATCGCTCGCCAAGTTTCCCAAAGTTTAGAAAATAGTGGTGTCTGTCTGCAACCCAAACGCTTTCAAGGCATTCTGAAAAGCGCCGCCAACCTTCTGAATACAGAAATTACCAGTTTTCGGAGCAATATTCCCGTCGTCGGTGATATTGGTGTTAGCCAAGACTCCGAGGGTTTTTCCCTGGCTTTTGGGATTGGTGAAATTACCGCCAAAGCCAAAGACTCCAGAGATGTGCGATCGCTATTAAGACAACACCTAGAACCCCGAGTTAATAACATTATTGAAGTCATTAACCAGGAATTAATCACCCCAGCTCAACAACAACTACAGCAACGGGGACAAGGGGGATTAGTCGTGATTATTGACAACCTCGATCGCATCGATAATAAAGCCAAATTCGGCATCCGTACCCAGCCAGAATATCTATTTGTAGATAGGGGGGAACAACTCAATAAACTGCTGTGCCATGTCATCTATACAATTCCCCTAATTCTCACCTTTTCCAACGATAAAGAAGCCGTCAGCAACCGCTTTGGTTCCCCCGCCAAACTGCTACCAATGGTCAGAGTCAAAGAACGAGACGGTAGCGACTGCGAACCCGGAATTAATCTGCTCAGACAAATGGTATTAGCACGAGCATTTCCCGAATTAAACGAAACAGAACGCCTTCGTGAAATCCCTAAATTATTTGACTCTACCAGCACCCTCGATTATCTCTGTCAGATGAGTGGTGGTCATGTACGAAACCTGCTAATTTTACTATTTAATTGTCTACAAAAAGACGATCCACCCTTCACCCGCACCATGATTGAACGGGTAATTAGCGAGAGACGCAACGAATTAGGCAAAGCCATCACCTCCGACGAGTGGGAACTTCTCCGCCAAGTTTCGCAGCAGAAAACCGTCCGAGGTGAGGAAGAATATCAAACTCTCCTCCGCAGTCTATTTGTCTTTGAATATTGCGATCATGATGGTAGTTGGTTTGACCTTAATCCTGTCTTAGAAGGCGCTAAAGATTTTGACAAAGATTAATTACCGCACCTTCAGGTGCTAATATGTCTCAAACATAAATGGGAATGGATTTAAGGGGTTGCCATGTTACTCGGATTTCAAACGGAAATCAAACTAAATAACCAGCAACGCAACGCTCTAGCCAAGCATTGTGGAGTTGCTAGACACGCTTGGAATTGGGGACTAGCATTAACCAAAAACATCCTTGACCACAATAAAGCTAATCCCCAGGACAAGATTAAGTTCCCAACTGCGGTAGACCTTCATAAATGGCTAGTCGCCATCGTTAAGCCTGAGTGTTCCTGGTATTACGAAGTGAGTAAATGCGCTCCTCAATATGCTTTGAGACATCTTGCAGAAGCCTGGAAGCAGGCATTTAAGAAGGGAAAGAAACCCCCAAAGTTCAAGAAAAAAGGACGTGCTGATAGCTTCACTGTCGATGGGTCATTGGCAGTTGACCATTTCCGTGTCAAAGTTCCCGTGATAGGTTGGCTAAAAACTTATGAGCGTTTACCCATACAATATCAACCCAAATCTTTCACGTTTAGTCGAACGGCTGATAGATGGTTTGTTAGCTGGAAAATTGAAGTTGAACCAACCCACACACCTAAATTAGTCGGAGTTGTCGGGGTGGATTTAGGAGTTAAAACACTGGCAACTTTGTCAACTGGTCAAGTGTTTGAAGGGACTAAGAGTTACCGAAAATATGAGAATAAACTCTCTAGGTTGCAACGGCTAAATCGACACAAAGTTAGAGGGTCTAACAATTGGAAAAAGGCTCAAATAAAGATAGCTAGACTGCATCGCCAGATTGCCAATATCCGTCGTGATAGATTACACAAGCTGACCACCTACCTCGCCAAAAACCACGGCAAGATTGGGATTGAGGATTTGAATGTATCTGGTATGTTGGCGAATCGTAATCTAGCTAAAGCGATCGCAGATATGGGATTTTATGAGTTTCATAGACAGCTTGAGTACAAGTGTGAGCTGTATGGTTCTGAATTGGTAGTAGTTGACCGATGGTTCCCTAGCTCCAAAACTTGCTCAAACTGCCATACAAAGAAAGAAACACTCTTCCTATCTGAAAGAGTGTTCAAGTGTGACCACTGCGGCCTAGAAATTGATCGTGATTTGAATGCCTCCATCAATTTGGAGAAAGCCGTCAGTTAGACGGTGTTAGCCTGTGGACAGAGTGCTGCCGACAGTTCTGTATGAAGCAGGAAATGAGCGCCAACTACCCCTAGTAGAAGTTATCTTAGATAGAAAAGTCTAGTTATGGGCAGCTTTGGGTAAGTCTTATGTAACGGCTTGCTGCTTTTCCCCCAATAGGTCATTAATTGTGCCGATACCCAGTAGGGTGGTGGCTTCCTTTCCTTTATCCCCAGCGGCGCGATAGAGTTGGCGGGCGGCTTGCAACTTTTCTAGGGCTTCTCGTAATGATTCTGCTGTTCGTTGCCGAAATAGTCGTAATCCCTCATTTAATAATCTATTGGCTTCTGAATTCCTGCTATTTTGGGCGAGAATTATAGGCGTTGGCTGAGGGGATGATGAACTGGTTTTTAGCTGTGATGAGGTCGCCACTACTGACTCCCCTAGAATCACTGATAAGGTGACTGCTGTTAATCCGATTTTGATGAGTTGCTGTGGTTTAATCATGGGTTCATTCCTTTATTTTTGCAGACAATTTATGGGAAAGTACAAGCTCGAAAATCTCGGTTTATTTGAGTAAGTCAATCCCCGCGATTTGAGCCATAATGTTGGGTTTCGTGCCTCAACCTAACCTACGAATAAAGCTGGGTGAGGGTGCTGTATTAATTAATTACCGCCAATCTCCTTGAATAGTAAACGCACCCCAATAATAGGGAGACTGCCATTGACCGGAATTCCACATCTCTAATTGTGCTTCTCTTAAAGCTATAATTGGCTGTTGATTCTCATTCAATATCTCCTGATAAAACCGAGTCATTAACTGGGAAGTTGCTAAATCATTGACATTCCATAAACTCACCACCACTCGTCGCGCCCCCGCATACATAAAACCGCGAGTTAAACCTACTAAACCCTCTCCTCTTACTTCCCGACCTAAGCCCGTCTGACAAGCGCTTAATACTACTAATTCGGCGGGTAAATTCAGGTTAAATATATCATTTAAACGCACAAAGCCATTATCCGATTCTCCCTGGTAATTAAATAATGATAACACCAATCCAGATAATTCTGGATTGACTGTATCAATTAACCCATGAGTCGCGAAGTGGATGATTTGATATTCAGATAAATTGGGGTGAGTGGCTAGGTAGCGGGAAGCCTCAAAACCCAAGGCTTTCATTCTTTCATTTTCCGGGACTAATTCGGCAATATTTTCCGCTTCAACACGGCTATATTTTAATCGATTTAACTGGGGGGCTGTATCCCCTAACCCTAAACTTCTGGTCGCCCTAGCTAAGGCTAAATCATCAAGACTTGGGGAGTTATTATCAGAGGTGATTTGATTTAATCGCTGGTCGTTTGATTCAAAAATAGGGTCAGCTAATACCGCTACAATTTTAGCAGCAGTGTCCCGATTTGCTAATTGTTCTCGTTGAATAGCAATGAGAGTAGCTGAGGAAGCGGTGACAATTTCATGTTCGACTAACAGGGGGGTATCGGGTTGAGAAGGTATCGGTAAAGCGGCAAAAGGAATGAATTGTAAAATCCCATCTCCGACAATCAATAACCGTTGATTATTCAGTTGATTAACTACAGGTGAAATTAAGATTTCACTCAGGGGTAATCCCTGGGCTACTGTGGTGGTATTATCACGGTTAATAGCTTCTCGATAAGGGGCAGCTACTGCCTCGATTTCCCCTTGAGCAGGCAGAATATAACTGGTTATACTATCCTTAGTCACCGCCCAGAGAAAACTGCGTTCTTCTCCTAGGTAATATTGTAACAGCAAGGTATCATCATCAAGTACCTGTTGCTGCACTTGTTCTAAGTTCAGAGGTTGGGGATATTGCAGGTTAGCATAGTTGGGACTGACGACCCTAATTTGGGTTTGTAGTTGATTGAGTTGATTAATGAGAGATTGGGATTGAGTTTTCAGTGCATCGATTTGTTCTGTGGTAAATTGACCCTGGGTGAGTTCATACCGTTGATGTTCTATGGCATTGAGTTGTTGTATTAGGCTTTGTTCCTGCTGCAAAAGTTGAGGGTCTACGCCTTCACGAATATTAGCACCAGCTTCGGCGAGAAGTTCCAAAAGGCGGCGGGCGCGGCTACGTTCGCTGGCATGAAAAGCTAGGGCATCATATCCTTTTTGGGGGTTTTGTTGATGCAGTTCCATTAACAATTCAATATATAATTGGTAACGGTCTTGAACGGTGGAGAAAAAGGTTTGGCGGAGTTCGCCAGGAGGGGCTAGGCTGCGGAGTTCTTCAGTCAAGTTAATCGCCTTTTCCATATTAACCAGGGCTTCGGTGAGTTCGCCTTGGGAACGTTGGAGAAAAGCCATACCGGTGAGGATAGTAGCTTCCCCCCCTCTATCCCCCACAGCCCTTGATAGGGGTAAAGCTTGGTTAAGGTAGTCTAGGGCTGTTTGTTTTTCTCCCAAGGAGTCGTACACAGCGCCAATATTGCTGAGAGTAGTAGCTTCCCCCYCTCTATCCCCCACAGCCCTTMWTAGGGGTAAAGCTTGGTTAARGTAGTCTAGGGCTGTTTGTTTTTCTCCSAGGTCGKMGTACACAGCGCCAATATTGCTGAGAGTAGTAGCTTCCATTCCTCTAT
Organism: Arthrospira sp. PCC 8006; assembly: GCF_046480465.1. NCBI lineage: Bacteria > Bacillati > Cyanobacteriota > Cyanophyceae > Oscillatoriales > Microcoleaceae > Arthrospira > Arthrospira sp. PCC 8006. The sequence goes on along the minus strand of NZ_PKGG01000072.1, from coordinate 17,160 downwards.
CCCCCACAGCCCTTAATAGGGGTAAAGCTTGGTTGTAGTAGTCTAGGGCTGTTTGTTTTTCTCCCAGGGAGTCGTACACARGGCCAATATTGTTGAGAGTAGTAGCTTCCCCCCGTCTATCSCCCACAGCCCTTGATAGGGGTAAAGCTTGGTTGTAGTAGTCTAGGGCTGTTTGTTTTTCTCCCAGGGAGTCGTACACASCGCCAATATTGCTGAGAGTAGTAGCTTCCCCTCCTCTATCCCCCACAGCCCTTAATAGGGGTAAAGCTTGGTTGTAGTAGTCTAGGGCTGTTTGTTTTTCTCCCAGGGAGTCGTACACAWGGCCAATATTGTTGAGAGTARCAGCTTCCCCCCCTATGTCCTCCACAGCCCTGAATAGGGGTAAAGCTTGGTTAAGGTAGTCTAGGGCTGTTTGTTTTTCTCCCAGGGAGTCGTACACAGCACCAATATTGCTGAGAGTAGTAGCTTCCCCTCCTCTATCCCCCACAGCCCGATAYAGGGGTAAAGCTTGGTTGTAGTAGTCTAGGGCTGTTTGTTTTTCTCCTAATAAATCATTAATTCTCCCCATACTCAGCAGGGTGACAGCTTCCCCCCTTCTATCCCCAGCAGCGCGATAGAGTTGGCGGGCGACTTGCCACTTTTCTAGGGCTTGTCGTAATGATTCGGCGGTTCCTTGTTGAAATAGTTGTAATCCTTCTTGCCGCAATCTATCGGCTTCTGAATTACTGCTATTTTGGGCGATAATTATAGGCGTTGACTCAAGGGATGATGAACTGGTTTTTAGCTGTGATGAGGTCGCCACTACTGACTCCCCTAGAATCACGGATAATGTGGCTGTTATCAATCCGATTTTGATGGATTTATGTGGTTTAATCATGGGTTAATTCCTTTATTTTTGCAGACAATTTATGGRAAAGTACAACCTAGAAAATCCGGGTTTATTTGAGTAAGTCAATCCCSGCGATTTGAGCCATAATGTTGGGTTTCGTTCCTCAACCCAACCTACGAATAAAGCTGTGATGAGGTCGCCACTACTGACTCCCCTAGAATCACTGATAAGGTGGCTGCTGTTAATCCGATTTTGATGAGTTGCTGTGGTTTAATCATGGGTTCATTCCTTTATTTTTGCAGACAATTTATGGGAAAGTACAAGCTAGAAAATCTGGTTTTTTTTGAGTAAGTCAATCGCCGCGATTTGAGCCATAATGTTGGGTTTCGTGCCTCAACCCAACCTACGAAGCTGTGATGAGGTCGCCACTACTGACTCCCCTAGCATCACTGATAAGGTGACTGCTGTTAATCCGATTTTGATGAATTTATGTGGTTTAATCATGGGTTACTTGGTTTTTTTTGAGCATAATTAATAGTGCAGTGAAAGCATCAAAATCTAGCTTTATTTGACGACGTAAACCCAACAGAAGCCAGCCATAATGTTGGGTTTCGTGCCTCAACCCAACCTACGAATAAAGCTACGAATCAAGCTGGGTGAGGGCGACAGGGGGATAATGGATACATGAAGGTTATAAGTCTATTAACTGCCCTGATGCAATAGGGTCCCTACGGTTACTGGTTCCTGGATTTCGGCTTGTGCTACTATGCCATTCCGGTCAATTATTCGGACTTTTCCTGTACTATTTACCCCTGTTAAGATTGTGCCACTGCTGACATTTCGTAAATCAATCCCCCCTAACCATAATTGGGCGTTACTACCACTTACCTGGGTAACAACTGCTTCGGCTGGCGGGTTCGGATTATTGATAAAATAAGGAGTTTGGAGTTGATAACCACTACCTACTTTGACTTCATAACGGGGCTGTTGATAGAAGTTTTTGGGAATTTCGGGGATGATTTTGGTAAATATCTGTTGTATATTACTATCAGAATTCCACATATAATGGGTTAATAAATAACTAAATAAGCCGCAGTCAAAACCATTGACATTAACTTCCCTCGCTAGTTGGTGGGGGGCTGTGGCTGATAATACTACGCCTTTGGCAACTCCGGTGCGGTAACCGTTAACAAATTCTTCCTGTGACATATTTAGGCGTGATAACCACTTTTGCTGATAGCTTCTTTCAGAGTCGGAAACTAGGACGTTTTGACCACCATCACGAGACCGGACTCGCGCTTCTCTGGTGGCACCTCCGGCAAAACAACTATCTAATACAACGGTGACGTTTTCGGTCTGTAAGGCGGACATTAATAAAAATAAGGTGTGCCCCATAATGTCTTTGACGCTTCCTGGTGTGTTAGGATATCCAGGGGGTAAATCACTATCGACGGGAACAAAGGTTCCGTTGAGTTGTTGGGTACTTCCTACTTCTCGGAAAATGGGTTGGGGGTCAAAAATGCGAGAACCATGCCCAGAATAGTCATAAACTACGACATCTCCGGGTTTGGCTTGTTTGATTAAGTATTCTTCAAAGGCGGTTAAAATGGCGTCTCTGGTGGCTTGTTTGTCTTCTAATATGTAGATGTCTTGGGGGTGAAAACCAAAGCGGTGGATGAGTAGTTCTCGCTGTAAATATATGTCGTTAATACAGCCGATTAAGGGATGTTGGGAATAGCTGTTAATTCCCACTAGCAAGGCGAGTTTGCGGGAGGTACTCTGGGCTAAGACTTGGCGATGGCGTTGGGTTTGTCGGTGAAATAAAACGGGGTCAATTCCTAGGGTGGCTAGGGCTGCACCTAGGAATTGCAGAAAGTGACGGCGAGTGGAATTATTCATGTCTTTACTTGGGATATTTCCATAAAGTGAATATATACATGATAAACCAAGATTATGATTCAACATCATAAAATGGGTAACTTACGGGGGTAAGGTGGTTCAACTGGTTTAACTGTTGGTGCGGAAATTATTATAACTGCTTTGATCCAGATATAACTATCATCAATTATTAATCAAATTTGATATTTTGGTGGTAGAGACTTGATGATGAGGGGCTGGGGGATAGGTGGGGGGTATCCCCGGAGTTGTGAAATTCCGAATATGGCTTACAATTGGTGACAACTCACTAATTGAATGTTTTAACGTTAGACCATGACTAACCCGACTACTACGAATGAAACTACTAACCCAGAAACTCCGGTTTCGGCTACTGAACCGCAACCGAGTTATGTTAAACTGGCAATGCGGAATATGGTTAGGAAAGGTTCAAAATCCCTATTTCACTTTTTCTTGACTACTATGGGTCTAATTGGCCTGCTGGTGGGTCTCGCCTATCTTACCCGTTAAACATTAAGTGCTGTAGGGGGGTGAGAAGGTGCAGTTAGAAGTTAATATTGAAGATAATTTCTGGTCCGGGAAAGATGGAGAGTCTATGACTTATGGGGGACGAGGAGAAAAGGCGATCGCATCTGAAACCTGGGAATCATGGTTTCAGCAGTGGTTACAACAACTTGATCCGTATTTACCCCCAGCTAAGGGATATGAACTTAGTCTGCGTTTGACTGACGATAGGGAAATACAGGCATTTAACGCCCAATATAGGCAGTTAGACCAGGCTACAGATGTACTTTCCTTCGCCGCCCTAGAAACCAGCCTTGTGATGCCAGCAGAACACCTCTCATTGCATCCCTGCTATCTTGGGGATATAATCATCTCAGTGGAAACAGCATTTAGACAGGCAAAGCAGGCAGGACATAATCTTACAACCGAGTTAGCATGGTTGACCAGTCATGGGTTATTACACCTACTAGGGTGGGATCATCCCGACGATCGCAGTTTAACTCGAATGTTGGATCAACAAAAAGCCCTATTACAGACGGTTAACCTGCAAATTGGTTCAGGTTACGTCTGGGAGTCGGAAGAAAAGATGAACTAAGCGGCGATTGTGCTACATTGCACCCAGAATTGATCAGAAATCCTGATATTCCTAGAGAATGCTGATTTAAGGATACCCAACCATGAAAGCTAAAAAAAACTCTGTTTCGGCACTTCCCACCCCATTAGGTCCTCGGTCTGTCAACTACGCCTATATTCCCACCACCCCAGAGACGAAAACCGCCAACCACCGAGTATCTCAGTCTTGGGCGATCGCCAATAACCTATTGGTTAGCTTTAAATACGCCTGGAATGGTGTGGCTTACGCATTCAGGACCCAGCGAAATTTTCGCATCCATACAGCCATAGGGACTTTAGCGGTCAGTCTCGGTTTCTGGTTGCATCTTAACTTTGTAGAAATTGCTATTATTGGTTTAACTATCAGCGCGGTGATGGCTTTAGAATTGTTAAACACAGCTATTGAGTCGGTGGTTGATTTAACAGTAGGAAAGTCCTACCATGAATTGGCACGCATTGCTAAAGACTGCGCGGCGGGTGCTGTGTTAATCTCGTCTTTGGCGGCTTTATTGGTGGCGGGAGTGCTGATTTTGCCAGCTTTGTTAACGGCGATGCAAGTTTGGCTGCAAGGAGTATAGACATTGATAATTGTTATTGATAACTATGATAGTTTCACCTATAACTTGGTGCAATATTTAGGGGAATTAGGGTCAGAAAACCCTGTATGCGATCGCATAGAAGTTTACCGAAACGATGGCATCACCGTTGAAGAAATTAGACAGAAAAAACCCGATGGTTTAGTCATTTCTCCCGGTCCCGGTCGCCCAGAAGATGCCGGAATTTCCCTAGCCATTATCCGAGAATTAGGCAAGACTTTACCGATTTTAGGGGTATGTCTCGGACATCAAAGCATCGGTCAAGCCTTCGGTGGCAAGATTATCTCAGCCCCAGAGTTGATGCACGGCAAAACCTCCCCCATTCATCATAATGGCAAGGGGATATTTCGCGATTTAGAGAACCCCTTTACCGCGACGCGCTATCATAGTTTAGTCATAGACCCCCAAACCTGTCCGTCAGTCCTAGAAGTTACCGCCTGGGTGGATGATGGTACAATTATGGGGGTTCAACACCGCCATTATTCCCATATTCAGGGTGTACAATTTCACCCGGAAAGCATTTTAACAACTGCGGGAAAAACTTTACTAAAGAACTTCCTCAACAGTTGTCGGTTAATGGCAGTTGAAAGCTAATCAATTTGCGGTAAATTTGCGGTAATATTTTGGTCATCTAATTTCTATGAAACGGCGACAGTTTATCAACCTAGCTAAAACCAGTGCCCTAGTTACCTTGGCTGGCGGTTTGGGCGCGCGGTGGCAGGTTTCCCAAGCCCAGACACCCAATGAATCTAACTTGACTATTCGCTGGCTTGGACATACCAGTTTTCTGTTTACTGGGGAGGGTTTGCGGATACTGGTAAATCCGTTTCGACAAATTGGATGTACCGCCGGATTTGGTAGCCCGAAAATAGAGACCGACCTGGTGTTAATTAGCAGTCGCTTACTTGATGAAGGGTCGATTGATGGGTTTCCTAATAATCCGGCGCTATTATATGAACCGGGGGTTTATCAATTTAATGGTACCCAAATTCAGGGTATTCGCACTATTAAAGACCGTGAACAAGGTCGCAGATTTGGTCAGAATGTCGCCTGGTTATGGACTCAGAGTGGCATCAGAATTCTGCACATGGGAGGGTTAGCGGGACCTATTAATATTGAAGAAAGGATTTTGATTGGTCGCCCGGATTTGTTGTTAATTCCTGTGGGTGGAGGTCCGAAGGCTTATACTCCCACGGAAGCGGCGGCGGTAATTGCTTCCCTCAATCCTAGATTGGTGATTCCTACCCACTATAAAACTCTGGCTGCTGATGTTAATAACTGCGATTTGGTTCCGGTTGATAATTTCCTTGATGTGATGAATAATGCAACTATTAGGAATGTTAATAGCGACACTTTAACTTTGACTCGCAGCCAGCTTGATGATGAGTTGACTATTAGGGTGATGAGCTATAATTTTAATAGTTCGGCATCAATTAATAATTAATAATTGTCGGGGCGGGTTCTGCTGGCAATTCTCATCCTCACGACTTGATGAATAAACCCGCCCTACCTCACCGGGTAATTACTCTCCCAGAAAGATGCTTCGGAATGTAGTTTATGACTTGAGCAACTGCTATATGCCAGGTTGAGCGATCGCCAAGGATATGGGTATTCTATGAAAACATCAAATAATTTATATGAAGAAGATTTTTACCTCTGGACACAAATCACGGCTGAACAGTTAAAAGAAAATCAATTTACTCAAATTGATATCGCCAATTTGATTGAAGAAATTGAAAGTATGGGAAGAAGTGAAAAACGGGAATTAAAAAGCCGTTTAATTGTGTTATTAATGCACTTATTAAAATGGTACTATCAACCCACCAAACGGAGTGAGAGTTGGCGCAGCACCATGACAGAACAACGCATTTTTATTGAAGGTTTGTTAGAAGACAGTCCCAGTTTGAAACCTCTACTTTCAGCAGTATTTAAAGATTGTTATCAAAAAGCACGTCTAAAAGCGTCCGATGAAACAGGAATTAAGTTAAATTTTTTGCCAAAGGAATCGCCGTTTAGTTTAGAGGAAACTTTAGAATCTAGCTATTAATAAAGGTAATACGGCTTCTATTAATAATTGTCGGGGCGGGTTCTGCTGGCAATTCTCAATTCCTCACGACTTGATGAATAAACCCGCCCTACCCCACAGGGGAATTACAGCCCTCACCCCATCAATTAATAATTAATAATTGTCGGGGCGGGTTCTGCTGGCAATTCTCAATTCCTCACGATTTGATGAATAAACCCGCCCTACCTTACAGACTGTGGCGGGGACGTTAATAACTGCGATTTTGTTCCCGTTGATAACTGACTTGATGTGATGACTAATACAACTATTAGGAATGTTAATAGTTAGGAATGTTAATAGCGACACTTTAACCTTGACTGGGAGCCAGCTTAATGATGATGGGTTGACTATGGGGGGTGATGAGCTATAATTTTAATAGTTCGGCTAATGGTGGAGATTTTTAGGGTGGGGTGTAAACAATTATCCCTGACCGGGGAAATAATTGTTGTAATAATGACTAGAATGGATTAATCAACTATCGGCTTCATTGGGGAGTGAAAAATATGGCTATCTGTAGTGGCACGAATTATCTGGGAAAAATTGCTGTGTGTCTGGGAATGGGAATGGTTCTCAGTATGTCGGTGGGGACGGGGAGGGCGATCGCTGAAAGTTCCCCAGAATTACAGTTTAATTGGGAATCGGAAAATCTGGGGGAATTTGCCCAATTTCCGAGCGATCGCGTTAGACAGGCTGTTAATCAAGATGTGGTTAATCTACTGCTAAATGATGGTCGTTTTAGTACCTTAGCCACTGTGTTAAGACTGACGGGATTAATGGATGTTCTCCGAAAAGATGGTGTGTTTACTATCTTAGCGCCCACGGATGAAGCCTTTTCTAAACTCCCCCGGACGGTTTTAGAAAATCTCCTCAAAGGAAATAATATCGAACAGTTAATTAGGATTATGAGGTATGATGGATATGACAGCGATGCCATGACCTCGGAGGAGTTAATCTATAGATATTTAACAACTCAGGAAAATTTGTCGATTCCGGTGGAGGTGGGTTCGGAAACTATCACAGTTGAAGGGTCTCATAGTATTGATTCTGATATTCAGACAGAAAATGGCTTAATTCAGGTAATTGAGCAATTAATGATTTTGACAAAATAATCGGCTCTGGTGTTACAATGGGGTGAGGCTAGATTGATGGTCAATAGCAGCCCTGAACTCTCAAGGAGATGATTTTGTGAACCAGGAACGACCAACCCTACAATTGAAATGGTCAGGAATTGGCAATTGGATCGTTGTTATAGGGATCATGGGTTTACTAGCCTCAGTTGGTTTGGGCTGGCTGGTAAACTCGATTCTCATTCTGATTGGTCTGGCTGTCATCACCCCCATTATTTTAGTGTTTGGGGCGCGTTGGTGGCTAAACCGGAATTTGATTGAGGATTCCTGTCCGGTCTGTTCCCATGAGTTTATAGCCCTAAATCAGACTCAATGTCAATGTCCGAATTGTGGTGAACCTATTCAAATTGAACAGGGACGTTTTACCCGCCTTACTCCACCAGGGACTATTGATGTTAAGGCGGTTGATGTTTCCTCCCGAGTCCTAGAAGATTGACAATATCAGTTAAAGGATGTTTAACAGTGTCTGAAAATCAGCTAAATGTCTTGGTTACAGGAGGGGCGGGTTATATTGGTTCCCATGGGGTGTTGGCTTTGCAACGGGCGGGTTATAATCCGATAGTTCTTGATAATTTGGTTTACGGACATCAAGAATTGGTGGAAAATGTGCTGAAGGTGGAATTAATCGAGGGAGATACTAACGATCGCCTTTTATTAGATCAGCTATTTTCTAGCCGGAAAATTGACGCGGTAATGCACTTCGCCGCCTATGCTTATGTGGGAGAGTCGGTAACTAATCCTGAGAAATATTATCGTAATAATGTGGTGGGAACTCTCACCCTTTTGGCGGCGATGAACTCAGCGGGAATTGATAAATTTGTGTTTTCTTCTACCTGTGCGACCTACGGGGTTCCCCAAATTATTCCGATTCCTGAAAACCACCCCCAAAATCCCATTAGTCCCTATGGCGCGAGTAAGCTAATGGTTGAACGAATTTTGGCGGATTTTGACGCGGCTTATAATTTGCGATCGGTCAGTTTTCGCTATTTTAATGCTGCTGGCGCTGACCCCAATGGATTACTGGGAGAAGACCACGACCCGGAAACTCATTTAATCCCCCTCACGTTATTTACAGCCCTAGGAAAACGGGATCATATCTCTATTTTTGGGACTGATTATCCGACTCCTGACGGTACTTGTATCCGCGATTATATCCATGTGAGTGATTTAGCAGATGCTCATGTTTTGGGGTTACAACATCTATTTTCGGGGGGGAAAACTGAGTTTTTTAACCTCGGAAATGGTAAGGGTTTCTCGGTTAAAGAAGTGATTGAAAGCGCCAGGGAAATCACGGGACGAGAGATTAAAACGGTAGAATGCGATCGCCGCCCCGGAGACCCCCCCAGTTTAGTGGGAACTAGCGAAAAAGCCCAGCAAATCTTAGGCTGGAATCCTCAATATTCCCAAATTCACGATATCATTAGCCATGCTTGGCAGTGGCATCAAAAACGTCATGGCTAACCCTTGACATTTGGGAAAATTTTTGATATGAGATAGTCAGCAATCCGATCGCCTGCCCCGGCTTCACCGAGACGGCGGCGACCATTAACGGCAATAGTGGCTAGTTGTGGGGGGTCCTGTAGAAGCGATCGCACCACTCCTGCCACTGCTTGGGGATTTTCAGCGAGAATTAGTGACGGACCGAGTAGGCGACTTTGTGCTTCAGCAAAAGCTGGCGTAAATTGGGGACCCTTTCCGGGAATAGCGATCGCTGGTTTTCCCAGACCAACAAACTGTTCGGTAGCCGTCCCCGCCATGGCGATCGCCATATCTCCCAGGTCGAGACAATCATTAAACCCCTCACGGGTCAGCACCATAGTGATATCATCGCCACGCTGAAACAATTGTTGTTCCTTGCTGCTATGACCATCAACTTTATCCCACCCAGTAGCTTGGAGGACCTCACAGAAGGGGTCTAAATCCAAACTAGGTGCGATCGCAGCCAAACACCGGAGGGGTGATATTTTTAGCTGCGATACTGCTGCTAGAATTAACCGCCAATTCTCATAGGCTTCTGGACTACGAGAACCCGGTAATAAAGTCAAGTTTAACACACCTGGTGGCGACGGCGCAATAATTCCCCCAGGTTCCAAATTATCCATCATCGGATTACCCAAATCAACAGCCGGAATTGACCACTTTTGCAGAGTTTCCGTCGTCAGTCCATCGCGGGGAAACACCCCCCGACAACGACGATGAGTCATTAACCAACGTTCCCAGGGTAAATATACCGAACCTGACCACCCCTCCCATTTTTGCCACCAGGACTGGCGAGATAACTTGCCGTTTTCATCCCGCAAATAATATTCAGATTTTGCCGTCCCCACAAAAGCATATTCTGCGCCACTTAACCAGGCTAAAAATAGGGGTACAATAGCCCCCACCGCCAAAATACATCCCCCCTCTTTCCCCCACTGGCGCACCGTCTGCACCTGGGAATATAATAACTGTAATAACCCCMCCTTTAAATCTCCCAGGAGTTGGGAACCGTCCATATAAATAAATCCCCCAGAGGGCATTTTTTGGACTCTACCAATAATCGGAATATCCGGTAATTGCTGATAGGCTTTCCCTTCCCCTACTAAGGGTAAAGCGGCTAGGTTATTAACTCGTTTTCGCAGATGTTGCAGTATTCTGACAGCGATGATATCTTCCCCGTGACCATTACTTAAACACAATAGTTTCATATTCCTGAATGCTGCATCAATTATAAGTCTCCAATTATAAGTCTAAAATTTCCTGGATTTTGGCGTTGAGTTGTTTTAATTTAACGGGTTTGGCTACATAATCATTTGCGCCAGCTTCTAGGCATTTTTCGCGATCGCCTGTCATAGCCAAGGCAGTTAAGGCAATAATTGGCACTTGGGACATGGTGGTGATTTGGCGGATACGGTTAATTGCTTCTAAGCCATCTATTCCCGGCATTTGAATATCCATCAGAATTAAATTAGGAGATTCTGATTGTGCTAAATCAATCGCCTGTTGACCGTCCTTAGCAATAATTAAACGGTAGCCTTTAGCACCCAAATAACTCGACAAACTCATGATATTAGCTTCGTTATCTTCAGCAATTAAAATCAGGGGAGAAACTTGAGCCACATCTTCAGTTTTCGTCAGGAAATCCGAGGTATTAGATGATAGATGGGGGGTGTTAGTTCCGATTAAGATATCATCACAAGGAATCTCAAAAATAAACTGACTTCCTGACCCCACTTTACTAATCACATTAACAGTACCTCCGTGCATTTCTACAATGCGTTTAACTAGGGATAATCCTAAACCTGTTCCCTCATATTGACGGTTGAGAGCGCTATCAATTTGAGTAAAGGGTTTAAACAGTTTTGATAATTGTTCTTCATTAATACCAATTCCCGTATCAATCACAGCAAAACGGACTCGGGATTTATCGCTGTCTATCGGGGGTGGCTGTAACTTAACTTCCAGGCTGATTTTACCTCGGGATGGGGTGAATTTAACCGCGTTATTGAGGAGGTTAATTAACACTTGACGCAGGCGGCGTTCATCAATATATAAGTCTGGTAAGGCTTGGGGAATTTGTACATTAATGGAAATCCCTTTTTTAAAGGCTTGCTGCTTAATAAAAGCTATACTAGATTGACACAGGGGGCGAATCGAAGTATAATTAAGGTCTAGTTTCATTTCCCCGGCTTCAATTTTAGCCAGGTCTAAAATATCGTTAATTAATTCCAGGAGATGGCTGGCGCTGCGTTCAATAGTTTGTAATGCTTGTTTTTGCCGATCGCCTAAAGTACCAAATACCTCTTCTTGCATACCCTCGGTCATTCCTAAAATAGCATTAAGGGGGGTGCGTAGTTCATGACTCATATTGGCGAGAAACTCATCTTTCAGACGGGTAGCGCGCATCAATTCCTGATTAGTCTGGCGCAGTTTGGCTTCGGTTTCTCGGCGATCGCTAATATCTCGACAGACACAAATTAACAGCTTATCTTCCGTTAGGGTCAGAGATAATTCTTCCGCAAAACTCGTCCCGTCTTGACGAGTGGCGATCGCTTCTCCAGTCCAGTAGCGATCGCGCATTAAAATCGGGAAAACCTCATTTTCAAAGCGTTGAATTTCTGTAGGAGAATAGATTTTTCTCCAACTATGACCCACTAAATCTTCAGGTTCAGAATAACCAAACATAACCAAATGAGCGTGATTTACATACTGATACAAATCATCCTGAACAATGCCAATACCATCCCCCGCCGCTTCAATACTCGCCAACTGTTTAGCAATTTCCTGTTCAGCCGCCTTCTTAGCCTCTTCCGCCTCATTTCTTTTCCTGTGTAAACGATACCCTTCAATTAAATTGCCGCAGGTCACTAAAAAGGCTTGTAAATCATCAATCATTTCCTCATGATAGCCACCTGGTTTATTGGCAATTCCCACTATTCCCACCATGGTAGAACCGCTAAAAAACGGCAACCCCAAAAAACTATTTAAAGGCGGATGACCATTAGGAGTCCCTCCCCGGCGTGGGTCGCTGCTAGGACTGTTAGCTATAACAGGTTTCCCGGTCATAATTACCGCCCCAAATAAGGTATTCATATTATCAAATTCCATGCCTTTTTCATGGTTTTCTTGATAAAATTTCTCCGTGGCTTCATCCCAAGCCACATTACTTATGCTATGGGTTTTTAGATAAGGAACTCCCCGAATTTTGAGGAAAGTTTCTTCCATGGTTGCTCCCCCATTATCTCGGAACATTACCTCGCCAATAAAGCCATATTCACTATCAGTTAAAGTTAGCAAGCTGCTAAGTAAACCCTCAAAAATAGTTAGGCGATTTTCGGATGTTATAAACTGGGATTGTGCGATAGTAATTGACTGGAGGAGATTATGGTTTTTTTGTAAGGCTATTTGCGCCGATTTTAGGTCGGTAATATCAAATAAAGTTGAACGACTATAAAGATATTCACCTTGGGGATTATAAACGGCGCTAGAATTCAATAGTACCGGGAAAACATGACCATTACTACTAATCATCTCCAGCAACAGATCTTTGAGATATCCTTGCTGTTTAAATAACTCAAAATTACTCTCAAATATCTCTCCACTTTCAGGGGTGAGAAAATCTGCTAAACGTCTCCCAAGTAATTGTTCACGCGAGTATCCTAACCATTGCAGTTCCGTATCATTAATCTTGACATAGCGACCCTCAGCATCGAGGGAATGATAGCCACAGGGAGCCTTATTATATAGGTCTTCAATTTCATGGGAATAGTCTAATAGTCTAGCTTCCGCCTGTTTACGAGCGGTAATATCAAAGCGAATAGCTAAATATTGAGAGACTTTTTTCTGGGAATTTAAAAAAGGAACAATGGTACTTTCCGTCCAGTAAATAAAACCATTTTTAGAGCGATTACAAATTTCTCCATGCCAAACTTTACCACTAGAAATAGTCCGCCATAAATTCGTGAAAAAACTATGGGGATGGTATCCTGAGTTAATGATACGATGGGTTTTACCGATTAATTCTTCCTGGGAATAACCGGAAATTTCACAGAAGCGATTATTGGCGTAGGTAATCACTCCACTAGCATCAGTAACAGCGACGATCGCTGAATGGTCTATGGCTAACTTTAGATCTGATAACTCCCTTAGTAATTGTTGGCGGTCGGACTCGGCTTGTTTACTCTCGGTAATATCAACATTAGTACCGATCATCCTTTGAGGTTCTCCTTCGGGGTTGCGAATAATTAGAGCATTTGCTTTAATAAAAACTATAGAACCGTCAGGACGTACAATCCGAAATTCTGGATTAAATTCCCTTTCCCCTCGCAGACTTTCCTGTAAAATTGCCTGAGTTAATTCAGCGTCTTCTGGGTGTAGGGAGTTTTTCCATAATTCCACTGTCTGGGGACACTCTAAAGGTGAGACTCCATAAATTTTATACATCTGATCATCCCAGGTTAGATGATTCTGAGAAATATCCCAATCCCAAATTCCCATTTGGGCTGACTTAATCGCTAATTGTAGGCGATCGCTTAGGTGAGAAAGTTCCTGGGTTCGCTGTTTGACCGTCGCTTCTAAAGATTGATTAAGATCTTGTAATGCGGTTTCCGCTTTTTCCCGTTCACAAAGTGCCGCTTTCTGTTCGCTAATATCTGTAATAGTACCAACATAGCCATTTACTGTTTCTTCTACACTAAATTCCGGGACAATTTGACCAAACACCCACAACTGATTTTCCCCGGCTTCTAAACGATATTCTTCCTTAAATGGGTGATGATTTGCTTGAGTCTGTTTCCAGGCTTCATTAATGCGATCGCTATCTTCAGGATGTACAGAAATTTGCCAAGATAAACCAATTGTTTCCCCAGGAATACGTCCCGTCATCTGACAATATTCCTCATTCACATAGATACAATCACCCTCCTTATCCGTCCGAAAAACTCCCACCGGGATTAAATCTGTCAGAGTCGCATAACGTTCTTCTGTTTCTTGTAAATAGGTTTGAATTTTTTGGCGTTCTTGTAGTTCCTTTTGTAATTCATCGTAGGCGATCGCTTGTTGAATAGCGATCGCTACCTGTAGCGCCAACTGTTGCACCATCTGGATTTCTTCTGATGACCACAGCCGCGTATTACTGCATTGATGAATCGCAAATAAACCCCACAAACTCTGAGATGGGCTTTCCGCTTCATGGTTAGATAAAACAATAGGAACTACTAAATTCGCTCGCACTTCCAATTGTTTTAACAGAGATAAATGACACTCACTTAATCCCACCTGATCAATATCTGCTGCTACGAAAATATCTCCGTCTTGATAGATTGATAGGTTGTCCTCAAAACAGGTATCTTTAATATTTTTATCGAAACAGGATGTATAGGGTTCGACTACTGATTCCGCTACGATATCACCGCTAAAATCTGCCTTAAATTGGTAGATTAACACCCGATCACAATTTAACAAAATGCGGACTTGTTTAACCGTTTCATCCAAAATTTCCGGTAAATTTAACCAAGACCTAATCCGGGTGGTAATCTCAAATACCAGTTGTTCTCTATGGTGCGCCTGTTCTAGTTCTAAAGTCCGTTTTTTGACCTGCTCATCTAGCTGGTGCGCCTGATTTTCTAAAAGCCTAATTTTTTCTAATTTCAACTCCGATATGCGACCCTCTAAAATCTCCGTCATTTTATACAGTTCCAGAGGATTTAGCACTTTTAGCATACTGGTTTGGGTCACTATCCCTAACAGTTCACCATGGGAACCTGTCACTAGAACTCGCCGGATATATTGGGATGACATCAACTCATGAATTCTCCACAGATTCTCATTTTTTGCTACCGAGAACACTGGGGTACTCATTAACTGTTGACTGCTATAGTTTTCTAAGTCTAAGCAGAAGGTATTAAACTTGACAATATCTCCCTCGGTCAGGATCCCGACCGGAACATTGACATCCGTTGAATTGTTCACGAAATCGGTTTCTACTAAAACTACACAATTGACCCGGTATTGTGTCATTAAACAGGCAATTTCTAGCAGGTTACTCTCAGGACTAGCACAAATAACCTCTGTTGTCATTACCTCTTCTACCGTTCGTAATCTCAGCAGGTCTATGGGGTGGCTAATATAACGCAGAGTTTCATGGGTTATTAACCCTACTAGGCGATCGCTATCATCCACTAGCGGTAGGTGGCGGATTTGATTTTTCCTCAGCAAATCAATCACTTCAAAAAAGTTGCTCAATTCTGACTCCCTCCAGCTTAATACTGAGGCGGTCATGACTTCCCCTACCAATAACTGCTCTAAGGGTCTTTTTTCTGTACAGAGTCGGATGATATCTCCCTGAGTCAGAATACCTACTAATTGCTCCCCTTCTACTACCAAGACACAACTGGAACGCGCCTCTCCATAAACTTCCTCTAATAGAACACTGGCTTTTGATGATATACTACAACTGGTGCGACTTTCACTCATCAGCGCGATCGCTTCCCTCACCGTTGTTTCTACTGTTACTAATAACGGCTCTCTAATAATCGCGCTTTCTAATTCTGTCGGCGTATATGATGAGTTGCTTGCCATTGTTTTTCGCTACCGGGCTTGCTATTGATAAACTGCTGCTCTATATACCTCTCAATTATAAGTTCAATAACTCTTTCTGTCAACCAATTAACTTAATCTTGAGGTGGAGCCCTTGCCAAAGTCGGTTAAATGTGATAAGGTAATCCCCCAGGGGTTAACTTAGGTTAATTATCAGCAAACATATATATTTTTTTAAGCCAATAAAATGCGGGAACTATTTTTTGATTTTGAAGATTTCCAAACTCGAAACTTTGCACCCATTGGCACAATCGATGGGGTGAGATTTTCCCCCAATGCCATAGCTTTGGTTAGCCTTGATGAAGAGGGAGAAGGCTTATTTAATGCTACCAGAACTTCCCCCCCCGGTACCACGGTTATATCCTATGCCGAGGCGATTATTAACACCGAAGATGCCGAAGATTCCGAACAGATAGAAGTCAATGAGTTAGTCACAGGCGATCGCATTACCATTGACCTCAGAAATTTATCACCATCAGGTATAGGATGGGGTAACTTTTCCTTTTTCTATACCTCCCCTAACCGAGAACATATCGTCGAAATATTTGACCGAGAAGGCAATTCTCTAGGGAGTGGCGTTTTATTTTCCACCCCCGGAGAAACCTTTAACGAATTTCTGCGCTTTAGTACCACCCTACCTCCTAACACCGGAATTATTGCCATTGGTTCCGAAGCCACCGAATTAGCCATAGATAATATTAGAATCTCCTATTTTAGCACTCTAATTGCTGACCCCATTATCACCTCAACCCCCACCTTAGTTGTAAGTACACAAAATAATGATTTTCTCCAAGCCGCACAACCCAGATTAACTATACCCCTACCGCCAGATCTTATTAGCGACGAAAAAGTCATCACTAATATTGGTAATGTCAATAACGGCAGTGCTACCATTCTCCCTGGGGGAGTCGGAGTAGAATTTATCCCCGATACAACCTCCCTTGGCGGTTTTGGTAGCTTCGATTATACATTGCGCGATCGCCACAACCAATTTGCTACTGCTACCGCCACCATTAATTTTCGGCCAGTAACAGCCATGCAAGGGAGAGATGGAAATGATACCCTAATTGGTGATCAATTCGACCAAACCCTGGACGGCGGCCCCGGAAACGACTCTATCTTAGGGGGAAGTGGTAACGATACCCTCTTAGGGGGTCCTGGTGATGATACCCTCTTTGGTCAAGGTGGAAACGATCGCCTACAAGCCGGCTCAGGTAATAACCTCCTTTATGGCGGCGTGGGTAACGATACCCTGTTGGGGGGTGTTGGTAATGATTCTCTATTTGGGGGTTTAGGGGATGACCTCCTACAAGCCGGCTCAGGAGATAATATCCTTGATGGTGGCGCGGGTAATGATACCCTGTTGGGGGGTATTGGTAATAATTCCTTATTTGGGGGCGAGGGGAATGATTGCTTATCTGGTGGTGGCGGGAATAATTGGCTAGAAGGTGGTGC